>JBKOZZ010000122.1:0-13815 GCA_046726155.1 Acidobacteriota bacterium | reverse complement strand
CCGCCAAACTCAACCATCTCGCCAACCTCACGGCCCGGAACGGGAATGATGCGCACGGCCGTCGTCTTATTATTCATCACCCCGATCGCCATTTCATCTGCAATGATGGCGGAGATCGTCTCAGCAGAAGTCGAGCCGGGCACCGCCACCATGTCGATACCGACGGAACAAACGCTGGTCCAAGCTTCGAGTTTGTCTAGGGAGAGGGCGCCCGCACGAGCTGCTTCGATCATCCCGGCGTCTTCTGAAACTGGAATGAAGGCGCCGCTCATTCCGCCCACGGCCCCACTGGCCATTGCCCCGCCCTTCTTGACGGCGTCCGTGAGCAAAGCGAGTGCGGCCGTGGTGCCATGCGTTCCGGCTCTCTCGAAGCCCATCGCTTCGATTATGTTGGCGACCGAATCTCCGGGCACAGGAGTCGGTGCAAGCGATAAATCAATGATGCCGAATGGAATTCCCAACCGGCGCGCCGTTTCGCGCCCGACCAACTCCCCGGCGCGCGAAAGTTTAAACGAAAGCTTCTTGATGATTTCTGCCAACTCCTGCAGCGGCAAGTCACCGGCAGCATGTCTCACGGCGTAGTTAACGACGCCCGGGCCGGACACGCCGACGTTGATAACGGCTTCGGGCTCGCCAACACCGTGAAATGCGCCGGCCATGAAAGGATTGTCTTCGACCGAATTTGCAAAGCAAACAAACTTTGCGCAGGCGATGCCGCCTTCATTGCTGGTCCGCTCAGCGGCTTCCTTAATTATGATTCCCACCTGGCGCACCGCGTCCATGTTGATTCCCGCACGCGTGGTTGCCACATTCACCGAGGAACACAGGCGTTTGGTTGTCGATAATGCTTCCGGAATGGAGCTGAGAAACTCGCGCTCGGAATCGGTGGCGCCCTTGTGTACCAGTGCGGAGTAACCACCGATGAAATCTACGCCGACAGTGCCGGCTGCCTCGTCGATAGCGCGCGCAAGGTTAATCGAATCGCCACTTGCGCCCTCCGTAATCATCGATACCGGCGTAATGGCAATTCTTTTGTTGGCGATTCGTATGCCGAATTCGTCGCCAATTGCATCGACAGTTTGAACCAGGCGATCAGCGAAGCGATGAATTTTCTCAACTGCGCGTTCGGTAATTCGTTCGATTGATTCGCTGGCACAATCTCGCAGGCTCAGGCCCAACGTCACGGTGCGGACGTCCAGATGCTCCATCTCTGTCATGGCGACTGTCTGAAGGATTTCCGCCTGCGAGTATTCCATTTTGGTATTTCAGATTTGAGATCTCAGATCTCACATTTTCAGCTAATGATCTTATTCAGCACCACAATTATCAGAAACAAAAGAAACAGCCCTGCGGCAACCAGCACAAATCTCAGGCTGGGATCGTATCCTGCTTCGTCCAATACAACACTCGAGATCTCGCGCACCTTCTGCACGCGATGAATCACATCGTCTTCAACATCGCGAGCCAGCGTCGTGGCGCGCTGAATTTTCGCTCCTACAGCCCCACGCACGCGTGGGTTGGCCGGCGCTGTAGGTGTTTCCGTCTTTTCAATGGCAACAGTATTAGCCATCGATCTCGGCTGTGACTCGACATCGGTACCGTCCAGGGGAACTGTATTTTTAGAGATGGTCTCTCGGGCAGGGGCGGCGCCGTCTGCCTTAAGTTGCCCGGATTTCCGTTGCGGAAGGCCATTACCACATTGCGGACAGAAGAGTGCTGCTTCACGAATTGTTGCGCCACAGGTGGGACAACGTCGAGCGATTACAGGTTCGGACATGTTGGTGAATAGTAAATGGTAAATCGTGAATAGTCACTAAGTCGCTTTTGTTGCGCTATTCCACCGGAAGCTTCCGCAAATCAGTTCAACCATCCACCGGGGTCATCTTCCATTTACCATTCACCATTTACGATTTACTAAATCCGGTGCATCGCGTTAAAGAGATCTTCACGCTGGGCATAGATGCGTACGCCTAGTTTTTCGCCTTCGCTTCGGAGTCGCTCTTTTAACTCGGCCGCGCTTTCCCGCGCCCGCGTCGTATTGGCAATGATGACCATGGCAAATTTACCCTGGACGACGGTCTGATTGATGTCAACAATGCTGCAGCCGGCTTCGGCGAGTATCTTAGCGACGCCAGCTACGATGCCCGGATGATCCACGCCAAAGACGGAGATGATCATTCGGTCCGACGAGCCTTCCTGGGATTGCGAAGTGTCATCGCCGCTGGAAGAGAAAGGCTGTAGCGAGGAATACGAGGATCCGTTTGCGCTAAGAAATGGTTCGATCTCGCGATAGATTTCTGTGACTAGTTGTTCGACTGTCTGCTCATCGGCGCTCGGGCCGAGTCGACTGTAGACAGCTTTTGTCAGTCGATAAATCAGATCTTCATTAGACATAGAAAATAGTGATGAGTAATGAGTGATGATTAATGAGTAACTGCAGCGAACCGGCGATGCTTCACTCAGTACTCATCACTCATCACTCATCACTTTTCCTCACCGTCTGCCATTATCTCGCGCCAGTTTCACTGCCGCTTCGCGCATCTCCTCCGAAACGGTGTCGGTGATGTCGACGCGATCGACTATGCCGACGACCGCAGCTTCAATCGCCATCTCCTGATTGCCTATGGCCGTGCGCGCTGCCTTTCCAAAGGCACACATCACCATCTCGCCGGTGCCGGCGCCCAGCCGATCGGCGACGATCACAATGTTTCGCGTCGGTTCCTTCTCCAGATCGTAGGGATGCACCACCAGAAAGCGAATGCCTTCAAGGTCCGGGGTCTTTTTCGTGGACCAAACTGTACCGACGACTTTGGCTAGAAACATAACTAGTAAATAGTGAATCGTAAATTGTAAATAGTTAAGTCGGGTATGAGTATTCGACTTGGATGAACGCGCATCTATTCACGATTTACCATTTCCGATTCACTGAGTTTTAGCAAACACCTCGGCCGGCTCGCCAATGTCCCGCGCAGCCGGCGTAATTATGGTCTTCGCATTAATATAGATTTTTTCACCCTTTTGGATAGCACGTTTGACGTCGTCTTCGCTGACGAAATCCACCGGCGCTTTTCCATTGACACTCATCGCAGAATTACTGGCCGCACTAGCCGTTCCTGAGGCCGAACTGGAGCGCCCACCATTGGCTGCCCGTCCCGCGTTCTCTGTTTCGCGCTGGCTTTGACTTGGGCCGGCATACATGCTTCCCGCTTCGGCTTCGGGTTCGGCTGATGCGCTCGCCGGCTCGCGCGACTCGCTCGTTCTCCGAGACGTTTCCTCTGGTTGGCGTCCGGCAAGAAACTTATCGACGATCGCCGCGATATCTTCACGGTTGATCTTGCCGGGGCCTAAACCCACTACAGCTTGACGCTGTCCTGTCCGTTGCGTGCTGGCCGGCGCAGGTGAGGACGGATACGAAGGCGCCGGGGCCGATGAAGGCGCAGCAACAGTGGAAGCCGAAACTGCCGGGCGGGTGCTCTTGACAAGTCTCGTTTCAAAAGCCACTCGTTTAATATCCAGTAGGTGAAGCGGCGAGACGTTATCCGAAGTTACGTTACCACCCCAGGAACCACAGCCCAGCGTCATCGATGGCGGCAGCGCCGTAGAAAATCCGATTGCGCCATGAGTCGTGGGAGTGTTGACAGTTATGCGAGACGCCGGCATCTCGGCGCCAAAACGAACGGCAGCCTCGCGCGAACGAGTGTGAGTGCCCGCGGTGTGCCCCATGCCGCCGTAACGCAATACTTCATAACAGCGCTCAGCGCCGCGTGATAATCCGTCGACAACATAGAAGGCCAGAATTGGTGATAACTTTTCTATAGATAGCGGAAAGTCGCGTCCCACACCGCCGACATCCGCCATCAAGCAGCGCGTTCCTGGCGGCACGTTCAGACCGGCCATCTTCGAAATTACTTCTACAGACTTACCAACGATTGCCGGATTAAGGGATCGTTGCGGAGTGACTACAATCTTTCCCAATTGATCAGCTTCAGACGCGGAAAGAAAGTGCGCGCCCTGGGCCTTAAATTGATCGCGTACCGCCTTTTCAATTGGGGCATCACAAACCACAGCTTGTTCTGAAGCACAAATGGTTCCGTTATCAAAGCACTTGCCAGTCAAAATATCCTGCACCGCTTTGGCAACATCCGCGGTCTTCTCCACAAAGACAGGAACATTGCCCGGCCCAACGCCAAAGGCGGGCTTGCCCGACGAATAGGCAGCGCGCACTAGACCAATACCGCCGGTCGCCAGAATCACAGCGGTTTGTTTGTGCTTCATCAAAGCTTCAGTGCCTTCGATAGTAGCGGTTGTCATGCAGCCAATGGCGTCAGCGGGCAATCCTTCCTTAACTCCCGCTTCGCGCATGACTCGCGCGCTTTCGTTGATACACCTGGCCGCGGAGGGATGAGGCGACAACACAATCGCGTTTCTTGATTTGATCGCAATTAAGATTTTGAAAATTGCGGTGGAGGTTGGATTGGTGGAAGGAATAATCCCCGCGACAACGCCGCGAGGGCTGGCAATCTCGACAACGTCTTTCGACTCGGATACCACCCCAACGGTGCGCAATCCGCGAAAGTAGTTCCAAACATCTTCAGCCGCAAAACGATTTTTTTCTCGCTTATCGTCCGGAATTCCAAAGCCGGTTTCTTCGACTGCCATTGCTCCCAGACGTGCCGCTTCACGAAGGGCAGCCCGGGCCATCACTTCGCAAATTCGATCGATCTTTGCCTGGTCAAAACTTGCGATCTCAGCCTGGGCCCTGGCAGCGTTTTCTACAAGGTCCCGAGCTTGCTGTACTGATACTAGGTCCTTGTCTGCAGACATGACGAACCTCCCAACTGAGCCCATGGTCAGTAGTCAGTGGTCCGTAGTCCGTGTTGGCCACTGCAACTGACTACTGACTACTAACCACGGACAACTGGCTAGCGGGCTTTTTCCTTACTTCCCTCTCTGGCTCCAGCCTGAAGGGAGCGCCCCTGGTCGCCCTCTCCAAGTTGACCGCGCGAGCCACCTTGAAGAGAACGCTCATCGGGACTCAAACCCGTGCGCCCATCGACAGGCAAGACTCGCTCAACTTCAGCATGCGGGCGAGGAATGACATGCACACTAATCAGCTCGCCGACTCTTCGCGCGGCGGCTGCTCCGGCGTCGGTCGCCGCCTTTACCGCACCAACATCTCCGCGGACAAAAATCGTCACATATCCGGCGCCTATGTACTCTTTTCCCAAGAGCTGAACATTCGCAGCTTTGACCATGGCGTCAGCGGCTTCGACGGCGCCCACGAAACCTTTGGTCTCCACCATTCCGAGTGCTTCTAGGGGCATCTCATGTATCCTCACTTTTCATTGTTGTAGAAATTAAAGTTGATGTTTGCTTACTGGCGCAAACCTATCACCGCAAGCGCGAAGAATCAAGAGACGCCCATCTATTGTCTGATAAACTTCAGTTTGTCGTCGCAACCGATAAAGTAAAGGTGGGGCATTAATCTAACCCCGTCTAACTCCTGCGAACGTTTGACAGCGTTTAGCAACGCAATATATAGTCCGTAAAATAGTTAAGTGATCCAGCAGAGTGGGCAATCCGATCCAGAAAAACCAAGGTGCAGTTTAATTTCAACTGATATCCAACGAGGCTCACATCTACCGAAGCAGCAGACGTAAAGGCTGACGCGAATTGGTGATGGCAGCGACTATCGGCGAACAGTTGCGACTCGCGCGCGAAGGGCGTGGTATTCCATTGCGCGAAATTTCAGATCAGACGCGAATCTCAATGCACTATCTCGAAGCAATTGAGATGAATGATTACCAGCGTCTGCCTGGCGGAATTTTCAATCGCAGCTTCGTCAAAGCTTACGCTCGTTACGTCGGATACGATGAGAAAGACGCCGTAGATGGCTACACGCGCTACATGCGTGAACTCGGAGATACTGGCGATGAAGTGTCGAGCACGCCGTATCACTCGAAGGTCTATACTGATGCGCCAGCGACGCGATCGCCGGTTTTGACTGTCGTGCTGGCGATTATAATTCTGGCGATATTAACGGTGATAGCACTAACTGTGCTTCACTGGGTACAACGCCGGTCCGTTGATTTGCATCATGAACGGCAGCTTATGATTGTGCGTTCTCACAATGTCCCCGATAAGTTCGCTGGAAATATCGATATTGGTTGTTTAAATAACTGGAAAGCTGATTACGAACAGTTCCGGCAATAAGTGTTGGTCGACAGGGTTTGTGCCGTCAGGCTCAATACACAAGCGTGTGCGCGACCCTCAGGAATTCGCCAACATTGTAAACAGGAAAAAATACTTCGACACTGCCCGCTGCGAGTGGCGGGCAGTTGTGTTTCTATTAATAAGTTTCCTCTCATAACCAATCCTTAAGGAGTTGAATAACGCAGTATGATCTCAGCAGATATACCCGAGGGTCTAACCTTTGACGACGTGCTCCTGCTCCCGGCGCGCTCCGACGTCTTGCCAAATGAAACCGACACGTCTACCCAATTCACGCGCAACATCCAGCTCCAGATTCCGCTCTGTTCATCCGCCATGGACACGGTCACTGAAGCGGCGTTGGCGATCGCGCTCGCCCAACAGGGCGGCATCGGAGTCATTCACAAAAATCTGAGCGTCGCACGGCAAGCGGAGGAAGTGGATAAGGTAAAGCGTTCAGAGTCAGGGATGATTGTCGACCCGGTGACGATTGTTCCAACTAAACCAGTGCGTGAAGCGCTTCAGGTGATGGAGCGGTTCCACATAAGCGGCGTGCCGGTGGTAGACGAAGATGGTCACCTCGTCGGCATTATTACGAACCGCGACCTGCGATTTGAAACTCGCTTCGATATTCCGGTATCGGAGGTAATGACCAAACAGCCCCTGGTCACTGTTCCGGTCGGCACCACGCTCGAACAAGCCAAAACTGTATTGCAAAAACACCGGATCGAGAAACTGCTGGTTGTCGATGGAGACAAACGCATTAAGGGTCTGATCACTGTCAAAGACATTCAGAAGGCAATCAAGTATCCGAATGCAGCCAAGGACAATCTGGGGCGTTTGCGCGTGGCTGCCGCTATCGGGGCTACTGGCGATTTTCGCGAACGCGCCGACGAGCTGGTCAAAGTTCGGGTTGATTGTTTAGTGATCGACACGGCGCACGGACATTCACTGCGCGTAATCGAAGCAGTGCGCGAGATAAAAGAGCGTCATCCTGAGACAGATCTAATTGCCGGCAATGTCGGCACGACCGAGGGCACGAAGGAATTGGTTGACGCCGGCGTGGACGCGATTAAGGTTGGGATTGGACCTGGTTCGATCTGCACCACGCGCGTCGTAACGGGCGCGGGCGTGCCGCAGATGACGGCGATACAATCCTGCGTGAAGGCCGCGCGAGCTGGTGGTATACCACTCATCTCCGATGGCGGCGTGAAGTTTTCCGGCGATGTCGCCAAGGCTATTGCCGCCGGAGCTGACGTGGTAATGATCGGATCGCTTTTCGCGGGCACAGAAGAAGCGCCGGGAGAGGTAATACTTTTCCAGGGTCGGTCGTTTAAAACTTATCGCGGCATGGGTTCAATTGGTGCGATGCGCGAAGGCTCGCGCGACCGGTATGCGCAGGAATTGGCGGAGAGCGAATCGAAACTGGTGCCGGAAGGAATCGAAGGCCGCGTCGCGTACAAAGGCACGATCGCGGAGATGACGACGCAATTGGTTGGCGGCCTTCGCTCCGGCATGGGCTACACCGGTTGCCGCACAATCAAAGAGCTTCAAGAGAAGAGCAAATTCATTCGCATTACCTCGGCCGGCCTTCGTGAATCTCACGTCCATGACGTGATTATCACGAAGGAAGCGCCGAATTACCGGCTGGAGTAGGACTCAGCCGCTGACTCTCTCTTAATAGCTTAACCGCCTAAATGCAGCGTATGGCGGTGGTATCGATGTCGCGCAGGTCCGACGAACGCGCCGGTTTGAAGTAATAAGGGCCTGCCGAATTCCACGTCCGCTCATCGAACTGCCGGCGTGCCCCGCAAGCAATACAGACACGATAAGTTTCGCCATGTCTCGAAAAAGGACGGCTCATCTGCTTGTGTTGACAACCGAACAGGTCGGACAGCCAACGCCCCAGGTTGGGCCTCACTTTCGATACCCTTTTCTGTTCACTGTGCGCGTAATGCTCCAGCGTTTGCAGTGCTGCTGACATAGTTCCTCCCTTGGTTAAATACTGAAACTCCATCTTCGTGTATTGGGCCTTGAGCAAACTAAATGCCGAAAGGCACTGCTAATCCCGAAAGCTGGGGCCAAAGGTTAAAAACAGCAACAAAACCGTAACAATTGGTTTTAGGTGGAAATACGGCCCTAAATGCGGTAGGTAGCTATTTCTTTTCCCACTGGCAGATCACCGCCAGCGAAAGCGTCTGTGTGTGAAATCTGGCCAGTACCTTCTCGAGCCGCATGAGTGTTGGTGAGTAAATTTTTTTCAGCCAAAGCGGGACACGAAAGATCATTGAATTCAACACCAGCAGATAAGCCGCACTACCAACGTACTTCTCCATCCTGAATTCGAAGAGCTGCTCGTATTCACGTTTCAACGCTTCGATATCCAATGATTCTTCGTTCTCGGCGAAGAGAGAATCGTGTTTGTACCAGATTGCTCGCAAGCGGCTGAAGGCTGATCCCTGGTGCGGTTCAGTGAAACAAAACGCGCCGCCCTTTCGCAGAAGTCGATGAATCTCGCGCAGCGCATCTGAGAGGTGTGGCTGGAGATGGTGTAATCCCATGACTACAACAATGCAATCGAAGGATTCAGCGGGCAGGCCAGAAGCCGTGATCGGGGAACAAATGGCCTGACACTCCGGCCAACGCGTTTTGAAACCCGCTATCGCTTCCTCAGAAATATCCAGTCCCGTGACCAGGGCCTTTTTCTCCTTGAGTAGATAGCCGGTTGCGTGGCCACTGCCGCTTAATGCTTCGAGCACGTTTCGGCCTTCGAGATCCAACTCCACAAACAGCGGACGATACAAAAACTCCTCCCTGTAAGTAATGCCATCGGGATCGCCGTATTGCGCTTCATAGTCAGCCGCGATGCGATTGTAGTGCTGTCTCTGTGTTCCTTCAGCGTGCATAGTTACTTTCATCTGAATTCGCGAAGAGCGCGCCAAACAGAGCGGGCAAGCCCACCTTTCCAATCTGAAGCTGCTCTCACCAGCTCAATCGATCTCCTTGAATGCCTTTTCATTACGAATCAATTCCGAACTCAAATAAGCTCTCATGTCAGGAAGGCGGGGTTGCCTCCGCAGTTGGTGACGGAGCGAAAAAGTGAGAAGGCCGGGCGACTATTAACGCGACCGAGAGGCTGAGCAACGGTCCAATGATATTGAAGGTAGCGCGCCCGACAGTCCCACCCGCATTACTATATGCGCCTAACATGACTGCCACTGCAGACGTGGCAAGGGATGCAACTACCCATGGCCTGGGAAAATATTTTAGCCGGCAAATCCCGAATGGGATCAACCAAACAAATATGTACCAAAAGCTACGCTCGGTAAGACAGTTCCAGAGAGCCAGAAAGAAATTGACTGGCGCTCTTGCTTGCCCTGCGATAGTCCACGGCAACTTTAGTTCTCCGGCAACGGCGGAGTGAACTGCGACCACCGTCACCAATCCCACAATTGCAAGTGCGACTATCCATTTGAATTCTGCCGATTTGAGTTCCGATAAGCCTCGCCTATTTTGCCGACTTTCCCCGAGCCACCAGGTAAACGCAAAGACACCAGAGAAAGGGACGAAGGTTTCCTTCGCCAAAGCTCCCAACAATCCCCAGAGCGGCAATAGATACCACCTGCCGCATAGTAGACGCCAGATGACCGCCGACATGAAGCATGCTTCGCCGGCATCGATCATGCCGGCAAGTTGTAAGTTAGGAATGGCGAAGTTCAGTAAGTAAAGCGTTGCTCCAAGCAGTGCAACACCAAGATCCAGCAGTTTGTTTCCGATGCTTACTATCAGGCATGCGGTGGTTGCGCAGAATATCGCATTGGCCACCAGCAAACCGAAGAAGCCGGGATCCCACGTGTGTAAGTAGGTTCGGGCAAACCAGTAGAAGGGACGCGCAACGAAAGGGACCAGCACTCGACAGCGGAACATCTCTTTAAAAGCGGAGGTGTCAGCACCGGTTGTAATCGCGTAGTATTTCGGCGTGTCGCTTAGCCCCGGGGCCTTTCGTGGATCGTAACGTTGCAGCGTGGGGTAACCAAGACCAAAACAGATTACGAAGAACAGCGGCCACAAAACAAGAAAGTATTTGATGCCAACTAGCCTCGCTGGCGGAATCGGCGGGATAGACGACGAGCCGCTGATGATATTGGTTTTCTGCATGCTGGCGAATTAATACTCAAGAACCCTTTAACCAGGCGGTGCGGAGTGCTTTCTGTTGCGGCGTTGCGTCCTTTTTTTCTTCAATTCGATACTCGAAGCGTTCCGGTGCACCAAGCACGAGCGTAGCTTGAATAGTTCTTCGGTCCCGCTTAACTGTAATGGGCACGCGATCGCCCTGCTTATAGCGAGCAAGCGACACAAGAAAGTTTTCCCGCGCAACACTCTTCTTGCCAAGCGAAATAATTTCGTCACCTTCCTGCAAGCCGGCATCCTCCGCGGGCGAGTTGGGTTGCACCACACCAATTGTGAGATTGTCTTTGCTCTCCCAGTCAATTTCGATGCCCGCGTTAAAAGGCTGGTGCGCTTGCTCGCGAATCAAAGAAAGTCCCACATAACTGAAGGCCTCGTTATACGGTAGTATCTCAACGTCCCGGACGTAGCGGCTAAAAAATCCGGCCAGGTCGAATCCGCCAACTTCAGAAGCGATACGCTCGAAATCTTCTGTTGAGTATCCTCGCCCGCGCAGGTAGTAGGTCGCATTCGGACTCTTGATATAGAACTCGTCATACATGCGTCGCATCACCTCATCGAGCGAACTCTTACCGTTAGTTTTGCCGCGGATCAGCAAGTCCAGAACCAATCCTATTAATTCCCCCTTTGGATAGTAGCTGATGGAGGTGTTGTCCAGATTTGTTTGTTGCGCGTGAGGCGCATCATCAAGAAAGGGGGCGGATAACGACGAGTTTTCCGCGCTCATCAAATGGCTACCGGGCGCGTTTTCGATCCCGGTAATTGTTTGGCCTTCGCGTCGGAAGAATGCGGTGTCGTCCCAAAGCTCGGCTCGCCGCCTCATCAAATGACCGTAGTAATTCGTTACGCCTTCCGCGATCCATAGACCACGCGTGCTTACGGGCCGCGTAAAATCCCACGGACCAAGCTCCAACGGGCGCAGTCGCTTGACGTTCCAAACGTGGAAAAACTCGTGAGCGACAGTATCGAGCGTGGAACCGTAAACGCCTTCTTCCCCAAGTGCCCCCGGCTCGATGATTTGTGTCGAAGTCAGATGCTCCATACCGTCGCCAGAGTGATCGTCGGCGGCGAAGTGGATCAGGAACGTGTAAGAATCAAACTCCGGCGGGCCCCACATGGCGGTTTCCGCTCTCACAATTTTTTCGATGTCGCCAACGAGCTTCGGACGTTTGCCTCCTTCGTCGCCAAACGAATGAACGATGACATGGTAACGCTTGCCATCAACCTGAAAGTGATCCTCAGTCCAGTCAGCTGCGATCTCCGTTGGCGTATCGATCAGCAGATCGTAATTCGCAAATTGCCACTCGCGCTGATCGCTTCCGTTCATCCGGCCGTTGACCACGCGCCAGCCCGGGGGCGGTTCGATCACCAGCTTAACCGGATCGGGCTTGTGATTCACCGCGTACATGAAGATCGAGCCGCCATTGTAGTTTGCGTGGCGCAGATCAAGTTGCGAGAACGTGCCGGAGAGATCGTTACCGAAAACTTTGTAGCGAATAGTCAGACTATGCGTGTTCATGCCAGCTACTCGCCAGGTTTGATCGTCTACACGACTTACCGGAATTTTTGGCAGCCCACAGGTAACTACTGGCGTCGGACAAATACCATCCAACGCTTGAAACTCCTGCACATTCTTGGCGAAGTCAAAAATCGCATAACGCCCAGGTGACCACTTGGGCATCTGGAAGTCTAGTGAATTCAGTGTCGCATCTTTCCCGAGCTCGACTTCAATCGCTACTTCAAACAGGTGTGATGCCGGGCGTGGCATCGAAAGACGATAAGTGATAGATCGCAACGGACGGTCTTGCGCTACGGCGACTCCCATCGTCGCCAAGACGAGAGATACCAAAGATAAAACGTGACGGATGTTTTTCCGAGCTACTCGATGCATAGAAGGTCCCAGGACAATATGGAAGGGACAGATTCGGGAAGCAGTCGCGAATTATCTTGGTTTTCGGGAAAGCGTGTCAAAGAGTTGGCGGTCTTATTATCGGTCCTGTACACAACCAGTGGACTCGCTCAGGCCGAGGAGTCTCGAGGTAAGGAAGGGTGGTTTACCCCCGCTCTGGCTTGCACGGGATCAGGGCTACTGTTGAACTTTGCATGGTGACCGGATGTAAACAGCCGGAACATCACCCTGCAGACTAGCTGGATCGATTGCTTCACTTGCAAGGTTCTACGAGTTGCACTATTAATCATTCCTCATGCCTGTTACCGAACGTCTTTACTACAGCGACTCTCATCTGATCGAGTTTGAAGCGCGGGTCATTGAAGCGACCGACCGCGTCAGCGGCTGGACCGCCGTGACGCTCGACCGTACTGCTTTCTATCCAACTGGAGGCGGGCAGCCAAGCGACACGGGAACGCTCGACGGCGAGCGAGTGCGCGAATGTATCGACGACGAGGAGAACGGAGTGCTGCATATCATCCAGGGCCGCGCGCCGCGAGTGGGCGACATCGTCAAAGGAAGAATCGATTGGCCCCGCCGGCTTGATCACATTCAGCAACATACCGGCCAACACATTCTCTCGCAGGCTTTCGTAACTCTTTTCAACGCGCCCACGCGAGCGTTTCGCGTGTTGGATCACTCGTGTGAGATCGATGTTGATTTGACAAACCCGTCGACCGAACTTATCGAACGCGCGGTTGAGTTGGCTAACAATGTCATTTGGGAAGATCGCGAAATTATTATCAAGACTGTCACTGCAGAAGAAGCCGCACGGCTTCCTTTGCGTAAGGATCCTTCACGCGCAGGCCAACTCAGGTTGATTGAAATCGAAGGATTCGATCTGACTCCCTGCGGCGGCACTCACGCCTATCGGACCGGTGAGGTCGGCATGATCGTGGTGCGTAGCTGGGAACGCGCGAAGGGACTAACCCGGATAGAGTTTGCTGCCGGGGTGCGCGCGCTCGCCGACTACCGGCGCGCGAACAAGACGGCGCGTGCTGTGGCCGGACTCTTCAGCGCCGGTCGCGATGACGCGGCCAAGCTGGCGGCGCGGATAGTTGAAGAGAACAAGGACCTTCATCGTCACGTACGCGCACTTGAAGAGATCACTGCACAGGTTGAGGCACAGGAGCTATTCACTAACACCGTTCCAAACGCAGCGGGAATTCGAGTGGTTACTAAGATTTATGATGATCGCGACGCTGAGTCGCTGAAACATATCGCCCAGGCGCTGATTGCCCATCCGAATACCATTGCCCTGCTCGGTTCGCGCGATATGGAATCGGCCCGGCTGGTGTTCGCCAGGTCGGCTGATGCGCCCGGAGACATGAATGCACTAATGCGTGAATCGTGCGCAATGCTGAACGGCCGCGGCGGCGGTAAACCCGACCTGGCACAGGGCGGTGGGAAGAATGTTGAAAAACTTGAAGAGGCGATCGACGAAGCCGGCAGGAGCTTTAACTAAGTTC
>JBKOZZ010000121.1:0-22068 GCA_046726155.1 Acidobacteriota bacterium | reverse complement strand
CGTTCCGGCCACGCCTCGCACGTCAGCCTGGCCGCCGAGTTTGCCTTCCGTTCCGACTTCGCGGGCCACACGCGTAACTTCTGAAGCAAACGAGTTCAACTGATCCACCATGGTGTTGATGGTGTTCTTCAGTTCAAGAATTTCGCCTTTAACATCGACGGTGATCTTTTTGGAGAGGTCGCCGTTCGCAACGGCCGTAGTGACCTCGGCGATGTTGCGCACCTGACTCGTCAAGTTGCTGGCCATTGAGTTAACGCTATCCGTCAGATCCTTCCAGGTTCCCGCCACACCTTTTACTTTCGCCTCACCGCCGAGTTTGCCTTCCGTTCCTACTTCGCGGGCGACGCGCGTAACTTCCGAAGCGAACGAACTGAGCTGGTCCACCATCGAGTTGACGATTTTCACTGTGCGTAGAAACTCGCCTTTCAACGGCCGTTCCTCGACCTGCAGCGCCATGCGTTCTGAAAGATCGCCATTCGCGACTGCCCCGATGACGCGAGCCATTTCACTGGTGGGTCGAGCCATGTCATCGATTAGCAAGTTGGTGGAATCGATCAGCCGCAGCCAGGAACCGGAAGCGGCAGGCACCGCTGCGCGATGCACTATTTTTCCTTCTTTGCCAACTACGCGGCTAACCCGCTCCACTTCCGTTGCGGTCTTATCGCTCAACTCAATGATGTCGTTGAACGTGTCCGCTATCTTGCCGGCTTCGCCCGTCCATTCGCCGGGCAAGCGAACGGAGAAGTCGCCCTTCTTAAAAGCCACGAGCGCTTTGAGGAGTAACTTGGTATTCAGCGAGTCTTTCGTCAGGGTTTGAGTTGGCATTGTTTCCTTCCCGAGTTAGCTTAAGAGTCTAAAAGAGGCTGGTCAAAAACCCGGCCAGAGGAGAACTGGCAAGTCAAATTCAGAAAAACACTCAAGGTAGTCTGGAACCGCGCTGGGCTACATCTGGGGGTCTTCACCGATTGGGGGTGAAAGATATTCTATACCTAGCTCGTGGGCATATGTAAACCCTTTTCAAAAGCCGGTAGTGAGGTAAATCTGTGTCGTTGGGTTAAAAGAGAGTTTTTGGTCTTTGCGACACATATTGTCGCATGTCGGGGTTGGCGCATCGGAAACGAATCTGAAAAGATTCTCAGTAGTCATTAAGACAAACGCGAGACAAACGACTGTTACCATCAACTAAAGAAATTAAGAAAATACCAAGCCGCATTACCTACTGAAGGTACCTAGGAGGAACAACAATGCAGAAGCGCAAACTTGGAAATAGTAACTTGGAAGTTTCGGCTCTCGGGCTCGGGTGTATGGGAATGAGCTTTGGCTACGGTCCGCCTGCAGACAAGCAGGAGATGATCTCGCTGATTCGGTCGGCAGTCGAACGCGGCATTACGTTTTTCGATACCGCTGAAGTCTACGGACCGTTCACGAACGAAGAACTTGTGGGCGAAGCTCTCGCCCCCGTCCGCGGGCGAGTGGTGATAGCCACCAAATTCGGGTTCAAACCTGCTTCCAACGGCGAATCGAGGTGGAGTGAGTTGGATAGCCGACCAGAACACATCAAACAAGTTGCTGAAGCCTCGCTTAAGAGACTTAAGGTCGATGTCATCGATCTGTTCTATCAACACCGCGTTGATCCGGACGTGCCAATCGAAGACGTGGCGGGAGCGGTGAAGGACCTGATTCAGGAAGGTAAGGTCAAGCACTTCGGACTTTCTGAAGCAGGGGTGCAAACGATTCGTCGCGCGCACGCCGTTCAGCCCGTGACGGCACTCCAGAGCGAATACTCGCTGTGGTGGAGAGATCCTGAAGCGGAGGTGTTACCGTCGGTCGAGGAACTGGGAATCGGGTTCGTTCCATTCAGCCCTCTTGGTAGAGGCTTCCTCACGGGAAAGATCAACGAAAACACTACGTTCGACAGTTCCGACTTCCGCAACATCGTCCCTCGCTTTACGTCAGAGGCTCGAAAAGCGAATCATGCTTTGGTGGATTTGCTTAGCAAGATCGCAGAACGGAAGAAGGCGACACCTGCTCAGATAGCGCTCGCGTGGCTGCTTGCACAGAAGCCTTGGATTGTTCCAATCCCGGGCACCCGGAAGCTGGAGCGCTTGGAGGAGAACATCGGAGCAGTCGCAGTCGAAGTTACGTCCGATGATCTCCGTGAGATTGACAGTGCCTCCTCAAAGATCAAGGTGCAAGGGGCTCGCTACCCCGAAAACCTGCAGCAAATGACGGGTCGCTGAGGGGACGTCATGGCAAGCAGAAAGTTAAGATTATGAGCAATAACACATTCATTTCGTTACTGGGGAACTACAGCCAGCATGTTGGCGTCGCGAAACACAACCCAGGCGTCATTCTGTTTTTGCAGGATGGAAAGTGTGTTGCCGGAGCGCCTGACTGACTGTCCTCCTGATTTCGGAGTTATCACCACAGTAAGTTTGGTCCAGAGATATGCCCACTCCCCAAACACCTTGATCTCCTGGATCTCGCTGTTGGTTTGCATGTTGATGTCTGCGAGTGCTGCCTGGCTCGCGGCGAAGGCTGACTTGCCGCGCATTGGTGGCTGGCCAGTTACCAAAAAGACAACGTCCTCTGCCATCAAGCTCAGAACTTTCTCAGTGTCACCCGCTTCGGAAGCACTTAGCCAAGTGGCCACTAACTCTCTAATTGCCTGCTCATCGTCCTGCATAGTCTTCTGCCCCGCTTTTTGCGTTTTGATCTCCTTAAGCACAGCTCCATTACTTTGTAACTAAATTATTGGAGAAACTGATTCGCATCATACGCCTCGTGGGGGAAGGATCTACAACCGAAGTACTATTTGATCCAGACGGTCTTAATGTTTACGAATTCACGAATACCGAATTCTCCGAGTTCACGTCCGTATCCCGAATTCTTGATTCCGCCAAAGGGAAGTCTTGGGTCGGAGGCGACCATGCCATTAATGAAAACGCAGCCGGCTTCGAGTTCTGCGGCGAACCGCTCTTGTTCACCGGCATCGTTAGTCCAGGCTGCGGAACCAAGCCCAAAGCTAGTGGAGTTTGCCAGTTCGATGGCTTCATCAATGTTCTTAACTCGGAAAAGAAGCGCCACGGGCCCGAAGACTTCTTCACAATAAGCCGGCGAGTCGGGAGGAATGTTGGCGAGAACTGTCGGCTCGTAAAAGTTTCCCGGTCGGTCCGACCTTTTTCCACCGGTCAGGATGAGTGCGCCCCCAGCAACAGAGGTCTTAACTTGCTCGTCTAAATCTTTTAGAATTTGTTCAGTAGCCAATGGGCCTATGTCCGTCGCCTCGTTGAGCGGGTCTCCTACCCGCAGCGTTTTCATCTCTTCAACAAATCTTCGCTCAAACTCATCGTAGATTTCCGCGGCCACAATAAACCGCTTTGCCGCAATGCACGATTGCCCATTGTTAATTGTCCGCGCCTTCACCGCCGTCGTCGCCGCTTCCTGTAGTTCAGCCGAAGGCATCACGATGAAAGGATCGCTGCCGCCGAGTTCAAGCACAGTTTTCTTAAGCTGTTTGCCGGCGATACCAGCGACGCTCCGGCCGGCGGGCTCGCTGCCTGTCAACGTGGCCGCAACGACGCGCCGGTCTTCAAGTATGCGCGGGACAGAATCCGAGCCGACCAGCAGAGTTTGAAACGTACCTTCGGGAAACCCGGCGCGGCGAAAAATATCTTCAATGGCCAGCGCACACTGCGGAACGTTTGAGGCGTGTTTGAGTAGTCCGACATTGCCTGCCATCAAAGCAGGCGCGGCAAAGCGAAAGACTTGCCAGAAGGGAAAATTCCACGGCATCACGGCCAGTACAGGTCCAAGAGGCTGAAAGCGCACGTAACTCTTCTTCGCATTTGTCACGACCGGCATATCGGCCAAATGCTGCCGGGCGTTTTCGGCGTAATAACGACAAACCCAGGCACATTTTTCAGCTTCGCCCACTGCGCCTTTGATTGGTTTGCCCATCTCCAACGTCATCAGTCGCGCGAAATTATTCTTCTCTGTTTCAAGAATTTCCGCTGCCCGGGCCATCATTGACTCGCGCACCTCAAAAGTCGTGCGGCTGTAGTTGCGAAAAGTCTCCGCTGCGTTTTGCAGTTTCTCGTCAATCTGCGTCTCAGCGAGCGGCTCGAAAGTCTTGATAGTCTCCCCAGTCGTGGGATTAATAGATGCGATAGGCATTGATCAGTCCTCGCTTCGCCATTCCGGATGGAAATATTATAGGACAATAGTTGCGCAACGGAATTGGGAGAGAACTCCTGTATGCTATTAATTAGCTTATGGCTGAAAGCAGGCGTCTAGACAAATTTGGTATCGCCGCCTCGCTCCAGGAAATAGCGGCGCTGCTCGAATTGAAGGGTGGCAAAGACCGTTTCAAAGCTCGTGCCTATCAGACGGGTGCGCGCGTGGTTGCCGGTTTGTCTGAAGACATTGGCGAAGTGGTATTGCAAAACAGATTGACCTCAATGCGCGGAATTGGCGCTGCTCTTGCTTCACAAATCGAACAGCTTTATCTCAGCGGAGAATCTTCTGTCTTGCGAGGTCTGAAGCGAGAGTTTCCGCCAGGGATCATTGAGCTATCGGGAGTGCCTGGCCTTTCCATCAGCAAGATCAAAGCGCTTCATGAGGATTTAGGAATAACATCCGTTGCTGAACTAAAAGCTGCGGCGGAGGCAGGCAAGATCAGAGACATCAAAGGTTTTGGCGCGAAAACCGAGCAGAAACTCCTCGAAACGATTGCCGGTCATCGCCAGCGCGCGAAGAATGAAGAGCCACTGCATTTGCACCGCGCATTGCAAACGGCAACACAAGTTGTCAACTATCTTGGAACCGCCCGCGACAGCGCTGAGATCAGCTTTGCCGGCTCCCTGCGACGCTGGAAAGAAACCGTCGGGACCATTCGCTTACTGGCGAACACGAAAAGGCCAGCCGCTTTAATTGAACACTTCCTTCGCTTTCCGCTTATTGTTGAGGTTATCGAACAGATGGAAGAGGCGTGCACGGTCCGGCTTGCCGACGGCGCGCGCCTTTCACTCGTTGCCGCTCGTCCAACCGAGTTTGCCCTGGCCTTGTTGACGGAAACCGGATCGAAAGCGCACGTCAATAAGTTGCATCAGATCGCGAGTGGCGAAGGAGACTTTGTAGCGCAGTCAAGAGGCCAACAGCAGAAGCGAAGCAAGACTCCGCCGCGAAAACCGGTGCGATCCACGAATTTAGAGACCGAGGAAGACATCTATCATCAGTTAGGGATGCAGTACATCCCGCCGGAATTGCGTGAAGACCAGGGCGAGATTGAAGCGGCCCTTGCCGGCAAGCTGCCGGAAGATCTCGTTACCCTGGAAGATATCCGCGGTATGGTCCACTGCCATACGACCTATTCCGACGGCAAACACAGCATTGAAGAAATGGCCCGGGCTGCCGAGGCGATGGGAATGAAGTATGTGACGATTACAGATCATTCGCCAACGGCGTTTTACGCCGGCGGTGTGACGCTGGATCGCTTGCAGCGGCAATGGGATGAGATTGATGAAGTGCAGGAGAAGGTCGCGATCAAGATTCTGCGGGGGACCGAATCGGACATCGTTGCCGACGGCCGTCTTGATTATGCCGATAAGATCCTCGAACAGTTTGACGTGATCGTTGCCAGCATCCATTCGCGTTACAAGATGGATTCGGCAAAAATGACTAAGCGAATAGTGACCGCGATGCGCCAGCCGGTATTTAAGATCTGGGGACATGCGCTTGGTCGTCTAATTCAACGCCGGCCACCTTTTGAATGTGACGTCGAACGGATTTTGGACGTGATTGCCGAGTCGCGCGCGGCGATTGAAGTTAATGGCGATCCCTGGCGGCTCGACCTGGAGCCTCATTGGATCCGGGAAGCTCGCAAACGCAAGATCAAATTTGTGATCTCAGTTGATGCCCATTCCACGGGTGCGCTCAACAATCTGAAATATGGAGTGGGAATGGCGCGTCGAGGCTGGCTAAGAAAGTCTGAGGTATTAAACGCGCTGGGCGTCAAAGCCTTTCAGAAAGCCGTCAAGCCTGCCTAAGCATAGGCGAAGCGATCTCATTAGCACCGTGGGTTGAGCTCGGCGACCATTCATGTCTTAGTTCGACCCACAGCCTTGCCTACGTCGGGACCTAAAAAGGAACCCAAACAACCAGATCGTCACTGAAATCTCAAGCGATGCTCGATCCCGGCCGCAGGGCCTGGCACAAAAAGAGGTACAAGTGGGCAGGCAATCGAGGGCATCTTTAAGAATCAGGAGTTTGCAGGAATTCTTGCAAGAAGTATTGATCATGATTTCGTTTAGACTATTGCACCTGAGGGTGACGCATGCGTAGTATTCCTGCTGTTTCGCTTCACGCTGGTGTGAGCGTTGTCCGTTTACCGCGCGCTGCCTCGTCTACGCTACTGAAGAGGCGGATTCCGACAGCGATCCCGCCAGCCGGGACATTAGTAACGCGGCGTTTTGGCAGAAACTCGCCTCGATTTTTCAGGAGACACACGAAATGATTTCAGCCTGGGCTGAGGAAAACGGAGTAGATCTCAGTCCGAGCGCATTGTCGGAGGTCGAGGAACAAAAAGAGAAACAGCGAGGACGGGCCAGAAACCATCCGTTGGCCAAGGCCGCCGAGGACTATGCGCTTGCGGTGAATAAATGGTTTGAGACAGACTTTGAGCAGACGGAAGTTTTCAGCGATCTCGCCGTGGGGTTGGACGAAACACCAGCACTTGAAGAAGATGTAGATGATTACGTCGCGGTAATTCGCTGGTATCAGTTTTTTATTGCCGCGAAGATGATTCGAGGACTGATGTCGTGCGTTGACGAAGAAGAGTATCTCGGCGATGGCGACTGCCGCGATTCTGACGGCTCGGTTAAAGCCGCCCTGATTGCTATCGACCGGTCCCTGAGCGCCTGGAAGCTGATGAGTGAATTGCGAGAGAACTCCGATACGATTCGCAAATTGTTGTTGGATCTCGAGAAACTACGCTTGCGTGCCGAGAATGAGTTTCCTCGAGCGCGTGATTTCATTCGTCCCGGCTTCGATGAAAATCTTGAAATGCTGCACTAAGAGGTTTGGTAAACGAAGCCGTTTGGGCGATGGGCTACGATGAACTGTCTCTTCTGCGGAATCGTCAATGCTGAAGTCAATGCCAACCTCGTGTTTCAGGATGATATCTCGCTGGCCTTTCTCGATCATCGGCCACTTTTCCCGGGTCATTGCCTACTTGTGCCCAGAAATCATTTCGAAACGCTGAGCGATCTCCCAACAAAACTGGTAGGTCCTTTCTTTAAAAATGTGCAGTTGTTAGCGCGTGCGGTGGAAGTCGCGGTTGAGGCGGAGGGTTCTTTCGTGGCGATGAATAATCGTGTGAGCCAGAGTGTTCCTCATCTGCACGTGCATATCGTTCCGCGCCGAAAGGGCGATGGTTTAAAGGGGTTTTTCTGGCCGCGCAACAAATATGGAAGCGAAGCGAAGATGATTGAAGTGCAGCACGCCATTCAGTCTGCGATTGTCGAGATTCTGAAACAATTGAATGAAAAATGAAAAACTTTTTAAACAGGAGAGATAATGGTCTGGGACGCGTTATAGTCTCGTTCTTCCTGAGGAGCCTGAAAAATTTCAAATGCGAAAAGTGCGCTGCAATCAAAGGATGAAATAAGGTTCGACGGGGGTTGAAACATAAATTTGAGCTTTTGAATTTCAGACTTATTGCGGGTGAAAATATATTTCTGCGACGTCGCTAAAAAAAAACACCTAAAAATTTGATCTTGAAACAGAGTTCGCGTATAACCCTCCCCGTCACGAGGGTCACGGCCTTCGAGACCGACTAGGGGATCGGCAACCGATGTGGTGACACACGGACGAGGGAATCAGCAACGGTCTGTTGATTCTATTGACGCCCCAGGCCGAAGCCGAAAGGCTTTGCTAGAGAAGGCTGAGAGGTCTTCTCGAGCCATTCGGATAAAAACGAGTGGCACCCTTTAGACAGGACCCGCTGAAGGGGGCGAATGGCTCGACGTAAGTTGAGCCGACGTTGTCGGATCGTAACCGAAGGTGGAGGAAAAGCCACCACAACAAAAACCTAACGGCACCGCGTTCGAAAGAACGCGAGAATCGCGAAAGCGATTCGCGTGCTGACCGAAGATTAGCTGACCGACAGTTGGTCTTCGGGATACAAATCGGCAGCCTAGTGTGTACATGCGAAGCTGCCATCCTTTTAAGAGCTTCGGCGATTATTAGGAAACGGATTGCGCTACTTTCGGCTTGCCGGAGGTAGCGTTTTCCGTTTTTGGCGTTCGCGAGTCAAAACGTTTATTATGAAGCTCTACGATCATTCAATACTTTTGACGCCGCGCAGACGCTTGCGGTCTCCCCTGATTCTGCGCGCCTGAGTCCTGAAGGAGAAAAGCAATGACTGAAGCAAGAATGCAAGAAACTCCACAATACAAGCCGGGAACTTTTTGTTGGATCGAATTGGGGACCACAGACAGCGAAGCGGCAAAGAAGTTTTATGCCGAACTCTTTGGGTGGGGCTTCAGCGACAACCCAGCCGGACCGGGCATGGTCTATACAATGCTCAAGCAGGACGGCAAAGACGTCGGGGGGCTCTATAAAATGTTTCCGGAGATGACAGCGCAGGGTATTCCACCGCACTGGCTGTCTTATGTCTCCGTGGTGAGCGCGGATGAAAGCGCCGCTAAGGCAAAGGAGCTTGGCGCCACTTTGATGAAAGAGCCTTTCGACGTAATGGATGTAGGCCGCATGGCGGTAGTCCAGGATCCGACCGGCGCTGTCTTCGCGCTATGGGAGGCTAAGTCTCACAAAGGCGCGGGCGTGGTGAACGTACCAGGTTCCTTTTGCTGGAATGAACTGGCAACCACCGATACGGCGAAGGACGGCGACTTTTATGCCGGCCTGTTTGGTTGGGGAAAAGACGTACAAAACTTTGGTTCGATGGAATATACGATGTTCAGCAACGAAGGTAGACCGGCGGGAGGAATGTTCAAGTTGACGCCGGAGATGGCTGGCGTTCCACCACATTGGCTCGTGTATTTCGCCGTAGACGATTGCGATGCGAAGACGCAGAAAGCGAATGAACTTGGAGCCACTACCCTGAAGGCGCCTGACGATATTCCTAGGACCGGACGCTTCTCGATCTTGCGGGATCCTCAAGGAGCCGCGTTTGCGATTATCAAGTTGGAGAATCCTGAAGAGGCAGCCAAACGGAAAGCTTAACTTCGAGGCAACTTTACTAAGAACTGAGCGGTGTGGGCGGAGCCACAGACTCCGCTCACCGCCCGGCGCGGCTGCCGCGCCAGGGGCCTTCGGTCCGCTCGCAGCATAGATACTGGGAGCCAAACCATAAATGAAATCACGCCTGGTTTGGCTTCTCTTGTGTCTCATCTGGGGGTCGACGTGGCTATTCATAAAACTTGGCCTGGAAGATCTGCCACCATTCACGTTTGCCGGCATCAGGTTTGTAATTGCATCCGCAATCCTCTTTGCGATCATGAAGGCGCGCCGGCTGTCGCTCACACGCACGCGCGCTGACTGGATGCTTCTCGCCGTCACCGGCGTACTCTCGTTTAGTCTGAACTATGGCCTGCTTTTTTGGGGCGAGCAATACATTTCGTCAGGACTAGCCGCGCTGCTGCAAGCTACGATTCCTGCTTTCGGACTAGTCATCGCTCATTTTTATCTTCCCGATGAGCAAATGACGCCCGCCAAGATTTTTGGAATAGTGATGGGAGTCGCGGGCGTGGGGATAGTTTTTTCCAACCAATTGAGTGTCGCAGGTCCTCGGGCCCTGGCAGGATGCGCCGCTTTGGTTCTTGGCGCGGCCTGCGCCGCTTACGCAAACGTCCTGGTGAAGCAGCGCGGCGCCAAGCTCGAACCTGGGGTTTTGGCGGGCGGACAAATGCTGTTTGGCTTAATACCGTTACTGGCGATTGGTATCCCGCTCGAAGGAAGTCCTCTTGAGTTTCACTGGACGCGAATGGCTGTCATCGCGCTGTTTTATCTGGCCATCGTCGGTTCAGTTGTAGCTTTCCTGTTGTACTACTGGTTGGTGCAACACATGGATGTGACTAAGACGATGTTGGTGGCGCTGGTGACTCCCGTCGTTGCGGTGTTGCTGGGTATCGTCGTTCTGAACGAAGAGCTAAATTGGCGCACCTTTGCCGGCGGAGCAATGATTATTTCAGGGATTAGTTTCATAGTGCTGCGAAGGAATAGGGCTACTTCAGCGCCTTTGAGTTGATGACCACCACGCGGTCATTTTTGAATAGTAACGGCTTCTTCCGACGTTCGCCCTTTAGTTGTATTTCGATTGCGGGTTCTTATTTACGCGAACCATCTCAACAGGTCGCTCGTTGTGGAGTTCAAGCAGCCTTGGTCTGGATGTCTCGTTAATTAGTTCAGCGGGCACCCAATGGCCCCATTGTTTGAAATGAAAAGGGACATTGAACTTTTCACATTGACGAAGAAGGTCTAGTGCCCAATCTGGGTGCATTGGACGAGAATGTCCGCCACTTTCACCGCCGGCGATGATCCAATCTATTGGATGAAGGCCTTTCTTCTTAAACCATGTCAATATGGGAGTTCTTTGCCATTACGTTGAGGATTGTAGCTATACGTTCGGTTGATAGCGAATAATTTAGCTTAGGAAAGATTATCCACCAGATGAAAGATTCTCGGTATAGAGGCCTTCAGTCTGCGCCAGCAAGTAAGCCTCGACAGCGCATCTGACAAAATCAATTTCATTCGCAGGATAGCAGTCAGGCAGTTTTTGCAATTGATCGATCTGCTCCGGCTTTAACCAGAATCCGCCGATCTCCGATCCAAACAGATTTGGCACCGCCAACTCCAGAGCTGTCCTGTGGACCGCCCTTAGATATTTTGCTGACTGTATTTCGATGTGAACTATGCAATCAGTGAGTGCAAACGCGCAGAGCTTTACGTCGGATACATTGCTTTGAAAAACGGCATCGTCTCGAATAGCCATTAGCTTAGTCCTGACGGGACAGCTTCCGATTTCACAAATCTACAATCTGGGTCTTCAGGCGGAAGACGGATAATTGCGAATCAGTCCACGAACGACGCCCTGAAGCTGAAGCCGGCCCGGGGTCTTGATAAATATTGGCTTGAACTGCGGATTTGCCGGCTCCAGGCGAATAAAGTCAGGCTCACGATAAAACTTTTTCACGGTCGCATAATTCCCGTCGATTAACGCTACCACCATTTGGCCATTCTCAGCTGTCTCCTGAGAAGAGACGATGATTATGTCGTTGTCCTGAATGTTCTCTTCAATCATTGAATCGCCGCGCACGCGCAGGGCAAACATGCGTCCGCGGCCAATCATGCTTTTCGGAGCGGAGACTGTTTCGTGAGCCAGGATCGCTTCTATTGGCTGGCCGGCCGCCACTAGTCCTAAGAGAGGAATCTCGTAGTCGTCATGCCCGCCTTGGTCGGCACGTTTTACCAGCTCAATGCCGCGGCTTACGTTGGGAATCCGTTTGATGAGTCCTTCACGTTCAAGCGCTGACAAAATGCTATGAACGCTTGCCGAGGAACTCATCTTAAAATGCTTTCCGATTTCAGCAATTGTGGGAGGTTGATCCCGGCTTTCCATATACCGGGAGATAAATTCATAGACCTGCCTTTGCCGCGCGGTTACGGCCATCTTCAATTCCCTCCTGGAAATCTTGCTTTGAAGCAACTGTTGTGGTATTTTCGCCTCGTACCGAAAATATAGCGAATATTATCGAAGATGTGACAAGGCGTCAAGCGGTAAATAGGACAGGGCACTGATGCAGTTTGAACGTTGCGAGCAACATGCGGTGCGATGAGGTCAGTGACACCAGGCGGGTAGCCGGTGGGTCTCCCCAGATGGATCGGTCCACGTACCGAACTTGCTCAGAAAGGGTGGGGTGAAGCGGCGACAAGTCTTTGACCTCCGATGCGCGGTAAGACCGGAATCTCAAAGGTCGGAGACCTTAAAGAATTTTAGAAAGGTCTCCGGCAAGTCGGAGACTTGCCGCGCATCGGAGGTCAAAGACCTTACCTGCAAATTGAAAATCCCGAGGAAGACCCCACCCGCTACCCGCGAGGTGATATGTCACCTCTCATTTTGAATGGCTGGACGCCAGATGCAACAGACAGACTGGAAAGTCTGTCCTATTTAATAACGCGAGCAAGTTTTTTGAGATCATCAACGAAACGCCGATGCTCAAGGCGCCGCGTTTCGTCGTCAGGGGCGCGGAGAATTGAAGAGGGATGGACGGTGGCCATCACATAAGGAGCCAGGGTGGATTCAATGAACTCCCCGCGTTGTTTGGTTACGCGAAATTTTGGCCCAAGCAAGGTCTGAGCTGCAGTCGCTCCGAGGGCCACAACCACTTTTGGCTTGACGAGGGCGATCTCAGCTTCGAGCCAGGGACGGCAAGCAGAAATTTCCTGAGCGTTAGGTTTTTTGTGGATGCGGCGTTTGCCACGCGGCTCCCACTTAAAATGTTTGACAACATTCGTGACGTAAGTTTGTGAGCGATCTATGCCGGCTTCTGCGAGCGCATCATCGAACAAGCGACCTGCGGGTCCAACAAAGGGTTTGCCCGTGAGATCCTCTTCATTGCCTGGTTGCTCACCGACAAACAACACCATAGCGCCGCGGCGTCCTTCGCCGAAGACGGTTTGCGTACCCAGTTTCCAGAGATCGCAAGCTTTACAATCGGTGGCGGCCTCGCGCAGCGAAGGCAGAGTTAGTTTGTCAGGAAAGAATTCTTCGGCCGAGCCTGATGAAGGTTTGCGTGGCATATTTCACTGGGGGAAATTAGCCACAGATTAACGCAGATAACACAGATAAACCCAGAAGTCTTATGCGATTTGTATTTAATCCGATCTCTTTTATCCGTGTCTATCTGTGGCTGTAAGGTGTTGTTATAAAACATGAGAGCGACATTTTCAAAAGCTGAAATTGAAGCTGAGATTACATCGCGCTTCGGTTCTGCCTTTAAGCTACATGAAAAAAGGCCGGCAGAAGTAATCCGGAGCGGCATCCCTGAAATCGATTCTTTTATCCTGGGAGGATTTCCACGCGGCGCGATAACGGAAGTCTTTGGACGAGCATCCTCTGGTCGCACGAGCTTTATGATTTCTGCCCTGGCCCACGCCACCAGGCATGACGAAGTTTGCGCGCTGGTGGATACAAATAATGTCTTTGATCCTGGATCAGCCACAAGAGCGGAAATAAATTGTGAGCGATTGCTTTGGATACGTTGCGCCAACAATCTCGAGCATGCATTTAAAGCTACCGATCTATTGTTACAAGGAGGCGGCTTTGGACTGGTGCTGCTTGATCTGGGAGACGTCCCCGCAAAATCTGCCAGACGGATCATTTCATCCTGGTGGTATCGCTTCCGCCGCACACTGGAAGCCACACCCACCGCGCTGGTGGTAATTGCGGAAGAAAGTTGCGTGCGATCGTGCGCCTCTCTGGCCCTGGAGTTAAGAGGAGAAAAGTGCTTGTGGTTCTCAAGCAACGACAGAATGACGGTGAATGATGTATTCACTAAGAGCAATAGAAACACGTGGTCCAAGTCTCACTCTTTAACATCCGTTCCCACTCTGGTCATTACAGCAGTTACGGATCTTCCGGTAACGCAAACTGTGCGCGATCCACAACCGGACAGCACGGCTGGAGTGCCTGATAGTTTGCGGGAGCGCAGGATGAATCACGACTCACCTCCTCATTCAAACCTATTGCAGGGCCTGTATTTTCAGGTGGAATGCCATCGTCCGCTCTACCTCAACAAGCGAGAAGCAGAGGTTTTCGTCAAAGTTGCGCATTAGAAATCAATGCGCTTGCACTGGGGCTTACAAGGTACTGGTTGAGTTTGGCCTAGCAATGCGGAACCAAACCTGCGGTGATCGCTCGGGGCTATGCCGCCTGATGTGCGGCGGTGGCTATGCCCCGCCGTCTGCGGACTATTTGATTACTGGGGGCTATGCCCCAGGGCGGAGCCCCAGAATTAAGAGTGACATCCACAGAAGGGCATAGCCGCTTCCGCACATCAAGCGGCATAGCCGAAGCAAGAATCCCATAGTTGCCTCACATAGGCTAATGGCCAACTGAATCGGGGCGCCTTACAGGCCCGCCTTGACAATCTTCGCTGATTTTCGCTAATCTTCGCTTGCCGTTTTAATTTCAAAATCCCCTGAAAAGTGCGATGTTTGCCTGCATTTATGGTCAACGTATCCCGGCGGAAGTGTCCGTCACCCCCGCGAGGCTGCCCGGCTCGCCACCCCGTTCTTTGGCGGAGTTTGCTTATACATTTTCGCCTCTCGTCGAGGAGACCGAGACAGACACCGTGGTGATTGACGTTGAAGGGTGCGCGTTACGATTTGGATCTACCTATGAACTTGCGACTGAGATTGCGAAACAAGCCAAAGTGCCGGAAGAGGCCGGAGGGCTGGGATGCAAGGTAAATGTCGCGCTTGCCGCAAACCCTGATGCTGCCATCCACGCGGCGAAATTTTGCCCTGGGATTACGTTTACCGCTCCCGGAGAGGAACTCACCTGTCTCGGCCGCATGCCGTTAAAAGCACTGCAATGCTCACTAGCGGGTGTTGAGATGTCGCATGCGGAAGAAATTCTGGAAACTCTGAAGCTCTGGGGGGTGTTTACCTTTGAAGAATTTGCAGCGCTGCCCGTGGCGGGAGTTTCCGAACGTTTAGGCCAGGACGGATTAAAGTTACAAGAACTTGCCGCCGGAAAAACCAATCGTCACTTAAAACTCAAGCAGCCTGCTCCTGTTTTCAAAAACTCACTCGAGCTTGAATATCCGATCTCTCAACTCGAGGGCCTCTCTTTTATTCTGGCCAGACTGCTCAATCAGACCTGCGCCAGTCTAAATGCATATGCGCTGGCCACAAACTCATTACAGGTTGAGTTGAAACTTGAGAATGGTACTTTACACGAACTCAAACTCACCCTGCCTTACCCCATGCGCGATCACAAGGTGTTTCTGAAACTTTTACTGCTCGATACGGAAATGCATCCACCGCCGGCGGCGGTTGTTGGAGTCTCGATAAATTGTGAGCCAGTTAAGCCGCGTGTGCTGCAGACGGGGCTATTTATTCC
This sequence comes from Acidobacteriota bacterium, assembly GCA_046726155.1. Taxonomy (GTDB): domain Bacteria; phylum Acidobacteriota; class Blastocatellia; order Pyrinomonadales; family Pyrinomonadaceae; genus PSRF01. The sequence goes on along the minus strand of JBKOZZ010000121.1, from coordinate 6,923 downwards.
GCTCGCTCCCGAGCCGGAGAAGTTGGAACTGCTGCTGGCACGACTTGCAAAACTAGTGGGGGCGGAAAATATCGGCTCGCCTGAGTTACTCGACACCCATCGACCGGATGCTTTTAGGGTAAAGAGATTTAAGTTGAAAGAGCGACGATCGAAAGTTGCTAAAAATAAAAAGAAGGCGGGCGATACAGCACCCCCGCCGGACAGTCCTGCCGGAGACGCTGCACCGACCGCGCTTCCGGTAATCGGCTTCAGAGTTTTTCGGCCGCCATTGCGGGCGCTGGTACAGGCGAAAGGAGGATATCCGATGGAGATTAGCGCCTGGGACAAAAATAAAAGTGTCTATGGAAAAGTGGTCTGCGCGGCCGGCCCCTGGCGAAAGACGGGCGAGTGGTGGCGCACGGATGCGTGGGCGCGGGATGAATGGGACGTGGCGATTGAATCCGGTTCAAAAGTTAAAGGAGCGGGCGGACACCACAGCTCACGGCTACAAGTGCTCTATCGCATTTATCGCGAGTTGCGAAGTGGAACATGGTTTGTTGAAGGGATTTATGACTGACATAGGATGTCGCCAACCAGCGGGGGCAAGGCGGGGTCCCCAGCGGGGCAGCCCCGCTGGGGTGCTAATCCCGCCTTCCTGACCACGAGCTGACCCCAGTTGAGTTTTAATCCTGAGCTGAAAAGGCTTTCAAGGCGGGATCAACGAGCAACTCACGGATTCTCTCAGGTGGGGAAGGTGGGCTTGCCCCCGCTGATTAGCCAAGCACATTTGGAATGACTGAATACTACATCGAGTTACATTCCCGTTCCGCATTTAGTTTTCTCGAAGGCGCTTCTGTGCCTGAAGAATTGATAGCTGCATGTCAGGCGCTGGAAATGCCGGCGATGGCTTTGCTGGATCGCAACGGCGTATATGGCAGTCCACGCTTTCATCTGGCGGCGAAGAAGAATGGGATCAAGGCACACATTGGAGCGGAAATAACAGTCCAAAGTCCCAAGGCCAAAGGCCAAAGTCCAGTTACAAAAGAAACGTTCTCAATTCCCGTCCTCGTTCGCAATCGCACCGGTTATCAAAATCTTTGCCGGCTAATAACGAAGATGAAGCTGCGTGTGCCAAAGCATGCGAAGCCGGGGGAGTGTGCAGTCACCCCGAATGAGTTGGCGGAATATGCGGAAGGATTGGTTTGTTTGACGGGTGATCGTGATGGACCTTTAGCGAAAGCATTTCCACAAAGAGACGCAGCGAACACAGGAGAAGCACAAAGAAGGGCAGCATGGCTGGTTGCTATCTTCGGCAAAGCGAATGTTTATGCCGAGCTACAGCGCCATTTCAATCGTGAAGAGGAGGCGCGCAATCAGGCAGTCAAAGAAATTGCGAAACAATTTGGTCTACCTTTGCTTGCCACTAATGGCGTCTGTCATGCCAGCCCGGCGCAGCGCGAAGTGACGGACGTTTTTACCTGCATCCGCAATCATGTGCGACTGGAAACTGCCGGACGATTATTGGCGACAAACTCCGAACGCTATCTGAAATCTGCGAAAACTATGGAGCAACTCTTTGCGGATCTTCCCGAAGCTATTCACAACACCAGGGAGCTTTCCTCGAGTTTGGAGTTTACGTTGAAAGATCTCGGTTACGAGTTTCCCAAATATCCGGTACCAACGGGCGAGACGATGACTTCGTTTCTGCGGCAGCGGACGGAAGAGGGTGCGCGACAACGTTATACCGGCCGCCACGGCCGGCCCGCTTATGAATCTGCGCGCACGCAGATCGAGCGTGAGCTCCGGCTGATCGAAAAGCTCAAGCTCGAGGGTTATTTCCTGATCGTTTGGGACATCGTTCAGTTTTGTAATAACCAGGGCATTCTGATCCAGGGTCGCGGTTCGGCAGCAAACAGCGCCGTCTGCTATAGCCTTGGTATCACTGCTGTCGATCCGGTGGGCATGGAGTTGTTGTTTGAGCGGTTTCTTTCTGAAGAACGCGGCGAGTGGCCGGACATCGATCTCGACTTGCCCAGCGGCGATCAGCGCGAGCGCGCGATTCAATATGTTTACGAGCGTTATGGAAAACTCGGCGCGGCGATGACTGCAAATGTCATCACTTATCGAGGCCGATCGGCGGCACGCGAAGTTGGCAAAGCACTGGATTTCGATGATCAGACACTTGGCCGGCTATCCGGGCTTGTGCACACCTGGGAATGGAAAGATCCAAAGGATTCAACTGAGCGGCAGTTTCGCGATGCCGGGTTGGATCTACGCAACCCCCGCATTAAAAAATTCTTTCAACTTTATGAAATGGTCCAGGATCTGCCGCGGCATCTGGGCCAACACTCCGGAGGCATGGTGATTTGTCAGGGACAACTCAACTCAGTTGTGCCGCTCGAGCCCGCGGCGATGCCTGGTCGCGTTGTCGTTCAATGGGACAAAGAAGATTGCGCCGACCTGGGATTGATCAAGGTTGATCTGCTGGGACTCGGAATGATGGCGGTGTTGGAAGAGTCAATTGAATTGATTCGCGACGCCTATAAAGAAGAAGTCGATCTTGCTCATCTGCCGCAGGACGACGCAGTTGTTTACGCGGCACTACAAAAAGCCGACACGATTGGAATGTTTCAGGTTGAGAGTCGAGCGCAGATGTCATGTCTGCCTCGGCTGCGGCCGCAGAAGTTTTACGACATTGTGGTGCAAGTGGCGATCATTAGGCCCGGCCCGATTGTCGGCAACATGGTTCACCCCTATTTGAAACGCCGGCAAGGCCGCGAAGAAGTTGTTTATGCGCATCCGTTGCTCGAACCCGTGCTCCGGCGCACGCTGGGCGTACCACTGTTTCAGGAGCAGTTGTTGAAGATGGCGATGATCTGCGCCGACTTTTCCGGCGGTGAAGCTGAAGAGCTGCGGCGTGCTTTTGGATTCAAACGATCCGAAGCGCGCATGAAGGAAATAGAAGTGAAACTGCGCCGCGGCATGGCGCGCAAAGGACTTACAAGCAAAGCGCAGGAAGAGATCGTGCAGGCGATCACATCGTTTGCGCTTTATGGTTTTCCCGAATCACACGCGGCCAGTTTCGCTTTGATTGCTTACGCCAGCGCATATTTGAAGTGTCATTATTTGGCGGCATTCACCGCCGCAATTCTTAACAACCAGCCGATGGGTTTCTATCAACCTTTTACACTTGTAAAGGATGCGCAACGACATGGCCTGACAGTTAGACCGGTTGATGTAACCCGATCGGATTGGCTGTGCACGATCGAACAAAGGGAAAAAGGGGAAGAGGGGAAGGCGCCCGACACCCAAAACCTTGTTCTTCGTCTCGGGCTGCGCTATGTCAAGGGTCTGCGTGAAGAATCGGGACGGGCTATCGTGCGGGCCCGGGCCCAGGGTCCCTTCGCTAATATTGATGATTTACATCACCGTGTGCCGGAGTTGCGCAAGGATGAAATGAGGAAACTGGCCGCGGTGGGAGCATTGAATTTCATTCAAAGCAGGACAGGCATTCCTGCCCGCCCCTCATTGAAAAGTAGCCTCCACATACATAAAAAGGGTGGACTGTCCGGAGGCAAAGCCGCGAATGAGAATGACGCTGGTGGAACGGCAAGTTTGCAAACTACAAGCTCAGACAGGCAGGAATGCCTGTCCTACACAAACCGTCGCGATGCGCTGTGGCAGGTTGAACGAGTCGCGCGACCCGCCGGAGAGCTTTATGAAGAACTCCACGAAGTGGATAGCAATTCACCTCTCCCTCCAATGACGCGGCCGGAGAGGATGGATGCGGATTTTCGTGGGACCGGATTAACGATTGGACGGCATCCGGTTGCTTATCATCGAGCGGAGTTGGACAAGCTTGGCGCTTGCCGCGCCATCGATATGCAGCAAATGCGCGATGGCAGTATGATCCAGGTGGCCGGCTGGGTAATTGTGCGGCAGCGTCCCGGCACCGCAAAAGGATTTGTGTTTCTGACTTTGGAAGACGAGACGGGAGTGGCAAACGTCATCATCACGCCACAGTTATTCGACAAGTATCGTTTAGTTTTAGTTGATCACCCTTTCCTTCTGATCTCAGGCAAACTGCAAAACCAGGACAACGTTTTTTCTGTGAAAGCAAAAAGCGTCCGGGCACTCTCTTTCAAAGTGGGCGCCGCACCTTCGCATGATTTTCATTGATCTTGTCCGCAAACTTTAGCAAGCCAGGCGGCGGGGGGGCAAGCCCGCCTTCCTAACCCTGAGCTGTTCTGAGTAGCCTGGTCACTTTCACTTTTGAATGCCCTTCAATCAAGAATTAAGGTCAACTCCAATAAGCTCAGGGTGAGGAAGGCGGGCTTGCCCCCGCTGCCGTTAACACACAGCGGCGAACAAAACGTTGACTTCGAGGGACGAACGTATAGAATCCCGCACATTCAGACCGACAAGATCTTAACGAGAATGGCCGCGGCTCAGCAATTCGCAGGTGATTTCGCAATTTTCAAGCAGCCCGAGCCATCCAACGGAGGTAGTTTTCTGAAGAACATACATCCGTTTAGCAAGCTCGTCGTGATCCGCGAGTTTTCAATAGCCCCAAGGAGAAGACAACATGAAAATCAAATACCCCGCGGTAATTGTCGCCACGTTGGCCCACTATCTTCTGGGAGGTCTCTGGTATTCGCCTCTCCTGTTTGGAAATAAGTTTCTCCAGATCATCGGCTGGTCGCCCGAAAAACTTGCCGAAATGGAAAAGCAAACTCCTGTCAAAGAGCTGGCCATTACCTTCGTCACTTCGCTGGTACTGGTTTACATCCTGGCCCATTTTGTTCAATACACTAAAGCAAAAACCGCGTGGGGCGGAATTCAAACTGCTTTTTGGCTGTGGCTGGGTTTCATTGTCACCACCCAGTTGGCCACGGTTCTTTTTGAGCAAAGACCCCTCGGCCTGTATTTGATCAACATCGGTTACCAGTTATTAGGTTGTGCGATTGCCGGTGTGATACTAGCTCTTTGGAGACCGCAGGAGGCGTCGGATGCTGCGGCGCAGCCAGCTTAGTTGTCAGGGCAGCGGGATTGCTTGACGGTCCGTGCGTTGCCAAACGCCACGGAAATGCACGCACAATGAGTTAAACCGCAATGGTCGCAAAGCTAGTTGACCTAAGCGCTGCGGTTCTTCGTGTCTGCGTTTCATTTTGAACTCGCCTCGGAAGGTTCAAGTCCTTCGCGGCTCCTGCCAAAACTTTCTTGCAAGCTTCACGGAATTCAGTAAACTTCCCGTTGAAATGTCGAAATCAGTAGGAAGCGATCAAGTATGGGCCGAGATGACCGAAGGCCACAAGATTGACGCTGTTCTTTCAGGCCACGCGACACTGAAACAGAGGAGCGAGGCCTTGCTTGACGGCTCGGATCAACTACGCAATGCGTCCCGGGAATTCCTGGCTGATACCGGCCCATCATTTAAAAACCTTCCGGATTCCGACCAACAGCTAAGTACAGATGAATCAAATAGCGACTCGCCCAACGATTTTCCGCAGCTGCGGATAACTAAAGCGAGGAGCCGTTCGACTCAAATACTCAAGCAGCGATTTGGCTTGCCGGAAGGCTTCGTGCCGCGCTTGCAACGTTTTGGGCGAAGCGTCCTGCTCGAACTCAATATCTACCGGCTTCCCGATGGCCGGGAGTTTATTCCGTGTCATCCTAGCGGCACGTTGGGAACGCGCCGCCACTTGTATGCATTATTGACCAGCGACCAATATATGAACGGCAAGCGAGGCTCTGTTTACATTCGCACCGACGGACGAATTTTTGACTACAGCGTTGATACCGCGAATGCTTCGGGCGACCTCTTTGATACCGGCCACACCATCTACGATCTGGAACGCACCGGACGCTATGCGCCTGAGAAGCGCCGTAGAAAAAAGAAAAAAAACCAGCAGCTGAAATACCGCCAAGCCGCCAGTTCGAGGTAAAGCTAAATTAATGGAGGCTTTGATCCATGATTCGAAAACTGAAGTCAGGAAAGTATCGGCTCTACTCGAGGAAAAAGGATCCGAAAACGGGCAAGCGTAAAAACCTCGGCACCTTCAATACGCGGGCCGCCGCTGAAAAACATGAGCGAGCCGTCCAATATTTCAAGCGGCACTAAGGCTGGAAGCCGCTAGTTCTGAGTGCATGCTTTAGTGGCCGCTGGGCGGACACGTAGGTCTGCCTCCAAGTGTGCAATACAGCTACCTAAAAGGTTGAACTCTAAATCTCCAGTTCAACTTAAACATTGATGTTTGGAGATCACACATGGGTGTACCAGATTCTGATAATTCGCCGCGGTTCGATCGCAGGCCGTGGGGGACCTTCACTGTGCTCGATGAAGCTGACGGTTTCAAAGTCAAGAGAATTGAAGTGTTGCCAGGCAAAAGACTGAGTTACCAGAAACACGCCCAGCGCGCCGAACACTGGGTAGTAGTTAAAGGGACTGCAAAGGTCACCCTCGACGATCGCGACATAACAATAGAAGCTGGCCAGGCTATCGATATCGCTATTGGCGCCGCGCATCGGGTGCAAAACCCCGGTGAGGAGACGCTGGTTTTCATCGAAGTACAACGGGGCGGCTATTTGGGTGAAGACGACATTGTGCGGTTACAGGATGATTTTGGGAGATGATGGTTGAGTGATGGGTGACGAGTAAGGAAGAAGATTTTCCATTCGTCATCTCTCATTATTTCTTATTATTTCTCATTTGTCATTGGCGGATTCAAGTTTCAAGTGCAACAGCTCGCGCGTCTGCGGCTATGCCCCGCACAGCGGCGGCATAGCCGCAAGCGCTTGCGGACTCGTCACCAATTGAAGACGCGAGACAGTAATAGTCGAACAACATTGGCGGTTCTGATTCGGGCAGTTTCACGCGCCGTCGCTGTCACTTCGGGTCTGATAGTTGAGTTGCACTTGAAACTTGAATCCGCCAATGAGAAATG
>JBKOZZ010000120.1:0-24810 GCA_046726155.1 Acidobacteriota bacterium | reverse complement strand
AAGGCGTCGACCAAATCCCGCGGAGCAATGATGTAGCCGATGCGAACGGAAGGAAACAGCACTTTCTTAAAAGTCCCGACGTAGATGACGCGTTGCTCGGTGTCGAGTCCTTGCAGCGCGGCAAGCGGCTGGCCGAGATAGGGGAACTCAGTGTCATAATCGTCTTCTACGATCCAGGCACCTATCTTGCTCGCAAGCCTCAGCAGTTCAAGTCTCCGGCTGAGCGACAAAGTCATTCCCAATGGGTATTGATGTGATGGTGTCACATATATCAACCGTGGGTCCGCACAACGCGCGATGCCGGACGAAACTTTCAAGCCATCAGCGTCTAGCGAAACCGGAACCAAACGTGCTTTCGCCGCTGTCAAAGCGGCTCGCGCGCCCAAGAATCCTGGATCTTCACTAGTGCAGGACAATGTGGTCGTTCTTTCGCATCGTGATCGCGAAGAGTTGGAGTTATACGGCCAGAAAATTGTGACCTACTACCACATGACTAACACCTGGGCCAAGCAGCCCAACGGGCAGTGGCAACTCGTTTCTACACACGTCATGGCGATCCCCAATGAGCGAAAACCTGCCGTCATCGATCCGAAGGGGTTAGATGCCTACACGGGAGAATATGAGTTAGCGCCTGAAGTTAAGTACGTCATTACCCGCGAAGGCGACAAATTATTCGGCCAGCGCACTGGTCGCGCGAAAGACGAACTGCTGCCGCTGTGCGTGGATACTTTTTACCGGAAAGGCGTCTGGCGCGGGGAGAAAGTTTTCGAGCGAGATGCGCAGGGCAAAGTCATAAGGATGCTCGACCGTCGCGAAAACAACGACCTCGTGTGGAAGAAAGTTAAGTAAATTATGATTAAGTAGAATCGGGCTAGCAAAAAAACGAACTCGAATTAAGAATGAAGGATGTTCCATTATGAGAGTCCATCTCGTGCGCTTGATTCTGATCACGACTGCCGCCGTACTGATCGTAAACAATGGGCTTCACCCGCTGTCACCGAAGGCAAATGCGCAAAACACTAAACGAGTTTCGTGTGTCGCTCCCGAATACCGCCAATTCGATTTCTGGATCGGAGATTGGGACACGTTTGAATTGAACGACCCCAGCAAAGTCATCGCCCGCAATCGAGTGACAAGTATTCTTGACGGCTGTGCGCTACGCGAGGTGTACGAACAAGGCGATGGCCTGACCGGAGAGAGCTTCACCATCTACGATGCAACACGCCACGTGTGGCACCAGAGCTGGGTAACTAATCGCGGACAACTTCTAATGCTCGAAGGCGAAATGAAGGAGGGCCGTATCATACTGATCGGAAACGATCGCGCGGCCGATGGCAAACCCTTAGTGCTGCGCGGAGTGTGGACACGCGTGGAGGGCGGCGTTCGCGAAACAGCGGAAAGGTCTTCCGATGGCGGCCGAACATGGAAACCTTACTTTGATATCGTGTTTCGTCCGCATACACGCTAGATGGGGCCTTGGTTCGCTATCGCGTGAAGTGACTGGCAAAGATAAAGAATGAAGCGATCAGACACGCTTTACATTCGCCAGAGAGCGCGTTGAATTACGACACTTTGCAAGCGCGAATCTATGGACAAGTCTCTTTGGCTGGACGACGAATCCGGGAACTGCTCTTTACGTCGGCTACAACGACGAGCTGAATCGAAATGCTTTCAGTCCGTTCACAGGACAATATGAACCAGGGCTCCGCCGCAACGGGCGAACATCCTTCATCAAGATGTCGTACCTGTTTCGTCGCACCTTAGGAACATAAGGATCGGTCATCAAGGAGTCAGTGAATGAATGAATCAGGCATGATTGAAGCTTTACAAGCCAGTCGACCGTTCGACGCATTGGCCGAGAAACTTCGACTTTTCGGCCAGTTCGTCGGCAGTTGGGACGTAGAGGTTGTTAATTATAAGCCAGACGGGAGCGCACAAAGCGTCGATGCCGAATGGCATTTCGGTTGGGTTCTCGAAGGTCGAGCGATTCAAGATGTTTGGATTGCGCCCCGGCGGGAGTTGCGTTCTAGCGCAGAAAACACTCCGGGAGATTACGGCGCGACGCTCAGGTTCTACGATCCGAAGATAGACGCTTGGCGTTCGACATGGGTCGGTCCTGTCAAGGGCAACGTCCTCCCATTCATCGCGCGTCAAGTTGACGACGAGATCGTCCTCGAAGGAAACCATGAGGCAGGAGTGTCGCGGAAGTGGATATTCTCCAAGATCACGAGCGAGTCTTTTAGCTGGCGCTCCATCGAATCGCGCGACGGCTGGCTCACCCATGAGAAGGTTCAGGAGATGTTTGCGCGTCGCCGTGCAATGGAGAAGGAGAACTAATCCTTAATAGGAGGGACGATCCGTACTCCGTTTATCAACCGGCGGAGATTTTGACCAACTTCCGCGAAACAGTTGAACCAGGGAAACCACGGGGATAGTGAAGGCTCGAGTAACTCAAGTCCGGGTCTCTGCCTTCCGATACGCGGCACGTCTCTAACGTGGGAAGAGTGACTCAACTTACTTCAGGTCTTTGACCTCGGGTAAGTTGAATGTCGTTGGCGACCAAGTCTTTTTCGAACAAATCTACGAGCAAACTTCTTAAAGCATAAGCCACGCCGAGTGGCCCTTCCGATTTTTCGCAGCCCAGAACCACCTCTCTTAGTGACCGCCGGCAAACTGGTCATGGCTTGATCCAATCAAGTGGTCATTGCATTCGTTGATAGGGCGTTGCTATCGTCGCCTTTTTATACGATGGGCCATCTCCCAATTTGCCATTGACTGCAAAATCGGCTTCAGCGTCTTGCCGTAGGCAGTCAACTTCCTGAACGCGTGGTTCAGGGGTTTTACCCCGTCACGATGGCAAAAACGATTGGACAAAAGAAAAGGCGTGTTGCGCATATTGAGTGTCGCAAACTTGCCGTACTATCTAGATTCTGAGACTTGGGGCGAAGAAGTGAGGCGTGCCGAAGAAGAGCCTCTGGCCGGACGCATTAATAGTGTGCTGACAATCATAAAGTGAATTCTTTGATAGACACGGGAGGCAATACAGTGACCAAATTTCTTATTCGACCTTTACCGAAACAGGTTTCAGCGGCATTAAAGGAAACAATTGACGGATTCTTCTCGAATTCTGACGTCGCATATATTCACTTACGCGATAGAGAGTCTGGATGCTACTACGCCAGGATTGAAAGATCGGCGTGAAGGTAGATGGCAATGAACTCTGATCTTCGGTTCTGAAATGAGCTTAAAGGCGGAAAGGAGCAGAAATTTGTCATGAAACTGTCCCGCTATTCGCGGTTCGCGGTGCTGCTCGGTCTTCTTGTGCTGGCAGCCGGAGGTGTTGCGATCTTCTTGAGCGGCCGTACGGAATCTTCCTTGAAATCCAGCCGTCCATCCAGCCGTCCCGATCTCGAATACTTGAAAGCGGTAAACAGCGTGGCGCCTCCGCAGGACCCGGAGCTGCTGTTCTTGTTAATGACGCAGTATGCGAATGCCAATTTGCAGGCGGAGGGAGCGGAGTTTTTTTCAGCGAGGTTAAAAGAATTCGAGCCCCGCCTGACGCCGGTTCAAAAATCTTTGTATCTGAGCATCATCGGCTTGTTGCGCGCTCAACAGGCACCCTCCGTGTCGTTGTTGCATCGCTATGGTTATGTCAAAGAAACGATCGCCATTCTCGACCAAGCGAAGCAGATCTCGGGTGGCCAGGTGTTCGTTGTGAACTGGATTGCCGGCATCGTCCACACAGAGCTTCCGGGCTTCTTTAATCAGAAAAACGCTGCCCAGGAGGAGTTGACATGGTGCGTCGAGAACAGCGGCAAGGCGCCTCATGTAGGGTGGTTGCGCGAGGTCTACTATCACCTCGGTAAACTCGCGCTCAGTGACGGCGACCACGCCAAAGCGGACGAATACTTGCGCCGCAGCGGATACACCGACTTTGACCATCCCATCACACTGGCGACTCCGTTTTCCGAGGAAGCAGTTTCCGGGCACACGTTCACCCCGCGGCGGATCGCCGAGATCGTTCCCGGCCGCGTATACGCAATGTCCGGTTTCGAATTCACGGAATACTATTTCGTGGTCTCGGCGGATCGGCGTGAATTGATCAGCATTGACGCCGGCACGCGTCCGGATTCCGCAAAAGGCGCATACGAAGCGCTGCAAGCGTATGCTCCGGGCCTGCCGCCGCTGACAACTGTTTTCATTACTCACGCACATTGGGACCACGTCGGCGGTATTTCGTACTTTCGTGGTCTGAACCCTCGTCCCAGGTTTTATGGACGAGGAAACTATCAGGAAGAGTTCGAGCGGGAGTTCAACGGGCCGGAGATCTTCGCGAAGCAGTTCTTTGGAGAACGATTCAGCTCCGAGGATGTTCGGAGCTACAAACCGGACATTGCGATCGACAACCGGACGGACCTGAACATCGGCGGTTCGAAGTTCGAGCTGATCCCGATTCGAGGCGGCGAAACCCCCGATGGCATGCTTATCTATCTTCCCGACGAAAGAGTAATGTTTATGGGTGATTGCATGATGCCGTATTTGGGGGCGCCGTTCGATGAAGACGGTAATCTGCAGGGACTATTCGATGCGATCGATGTGATCGTGAGCAGGAACCCTCAGCACCTGTTGCACGGACACGAACCTATCACGCGGACCTTCACCTCGCCGCTGATTCTCAGCCACCTGAAAACAGATTTGGCATGGTTGCGAGACCAGGTTCTCACAGCGATTCGCCGTGGTGACGAACGGGCCACTATTCATGAGTTGAATCTCATTCCGCCGGATCTCCTGGCCAACCAGCCCGATGTTTATCAGCCTTACTACATCCTGCGCGAGCATGTGATCGACAGAATCTACGATCAAAACGTGGGGTATTGGGAGGCGAACCTTCAAGGTCTGGATCATCTTGGCAAGGAGGATCGCGCCGAACTTCTGGCCGACTATCTTGGCCTCTCGGAGGGGCAGATTGTTAAAGCCGTGGATCGCCTGGCAGGTGATGGAAAGTATGAATTGGCGTCCTATCTGCTGGAGTCCTCGGAGGCAAGGTTTCCGAAGAGCGAATCCCTGAAGCGTGCCAAGCGGCTCGTGTATTTGAAGTTAATGGAAAAGAATCAGAATACGGATCCCTTCAAGTTCATCATCTATTCGGGACGGATCGGCGAACAGACGCCGCAAATCAATCCGGGCAAGTGAGTGCCGGTGCTTCGTAAGGGCTGAAAGAAAGGAGAGCGAATGCTGTTCTTAGTCGAGTTGGATCATGTGAAATCCGGCGCTCCCTTGTAATTAACTGAGACGCAGATAGTGCTCAAGGCCACGCAGCGATCTGAATTGACACCTATCAGTTCGTTTTTCATGGTCTATAGCTCATTATCAGGAACATATAGGAGGGCAAAGGCATGATCCTCGTCACCGGAGCAACAGGAAACAGCGGCCAGGCAGTCGTCAAAAAACTCACTCGCCAAGGGGTACCAGTGCGTGCGCTCGTTCGAGACGAAGCGAAGGCCCAACCATTGACGGAGCTGCCGGGCGCCAGCGTGGTGGTCGGTGACATGATGCGGCCACAGAGCCTGCGAGCGGCGCTCGACGGCATCTCGAAGGCCTTGCTCATCTCGACCGCAGGCCCGACCCTGCTGGAAAGCCAGGTCACGTTCATCGACGCAGCCAAGGCAGCCGGAATCGACCACATCATCAAGTTCTCCGGCAAAGAGTCCAACATCGGCTTCGTGGCAGAGAACTTCCGCTACACACGTAATCACGAACAGATCGAGCGTTACCTGGAGCAATCCGGCCTCGGCTGGACGCACTTACGGCCGAGCCAGTTCATGCAGGTTTATCTGCGAGAAGCGCCTTCGATCGCGACCTCGGGCGTACTTGCGTTGCCGCTGGGCGACGTCCAGATGGCCCCTGTCGACATCGAGGACATCGCCGAAGTCGCGTGCAAATTGCTGACAACGGACGGACACAAGGGCAAGGCCTACGAAATGACCGGCCCCGAGGCGCTTTCCATGTCGCAGGTGGCTGGTTTGATCGGCGATGCCATCGGCAAACCAGTCGAGTACGTCAACATTTCACCCGAGTCGCGACGGGACGGGATGATAAAGGCCGGTGCTCCGCAGGATTTTGCCGAAGCGTTGTACGAGCAAGCGCTCGAGCGTCTCAAGCACCCCGCATCCCGCGTCAACCTGGAAACGCACCAGGTGTTCGGGGTGGAGCCGACCACGTTTGGTGATTTCGTCAAGCGCTACAAGCATCTGTTCGTCTGACACAGAACGAGTACAACTCCCGCGAGTGCCGCATTTCGCCAGGTCACGGCCACCGCTCCGGCATTAAGTCGACGTTTCGTTTGGTCGTTGAGCACAGGGTGCTGCGTATCCTCCGAACCATTGCGATTGCAATCATCCTGGTCGATCAGGGTATTGACCTCTTCAGGGTATGAAGTCGCCCGCACAGGTGATAACGGTTTCGTGTGCATGGTCATGCGCGGGTGGGTGGCGCCGACTTATACGCCGGCGAAGTTCCGCAACCTCGTCTACGATTCCGGTGTCCGCGCACCCATCTGTTTCGACCCGCAAGCATCGCGATCCGTGATGCCGTATTATGAGCTGCGCAGCAAACTGAGGATGGAGGGCAAGACTCCGGACCAGATCGCCGAAAGTATTGAGGCAGCTTACGTCAAGGGCAAGTTGCCGAGAAGGGACTCGGTCAGCTTCGCGTACATGTGGTCTGCTGATCAGAATCTGGGGCCGGGAGTTGGACATTGGCATCCACACATGATGGTCTTTGCTCCGTACTACGAGAACTCGATGCTCGGTGGTAACGAGTTCGGCGGACCAGTGCCACAAGTATCGGACGATGCTGGAACACCGTTTACCGTCGTGCTAATCCCTGTGGACGAAAAGTTGGCTGTGAAAGCCCCGCCCCGGTGAGCCTATTTGCTCTGCGGAGGTGCTTGTGTTTACGTGACTGCGCCAAAGCTAAGACGTTGGACACAGCACTGCGCGGCGGTATGGACATGGGTTTCAGGACTTGGATGGTGACATTTGGGAACTCATGTATATGGACCAAGCGCAAATAGACCAAAGTCGAAAATAAGGAATGATTCGCCCGGAGGCCGTGTGCGGAATCGATGTCACGCTTAACTTTGTCTCGTACTTCGCGTAGGGTCGGTAGTTGCGAGATATCAACAACATACATATTCAACTTAATGACATCGTTGAAAGTTGGAGATTGTGCGTATTCGGGGGGATGACCATTGGCAGCGCCCGCTATGAACCTGGCTGGTAAACAGCTATTACGTTTAGAAACGGACTACTGCCCGCCTTGGTTTGTCGATTCGAGACGTTTGGCGCGCGTAGCCCGCCGCTAAACTCTTTCTAATGTCTTTTTCGTGAATTCATCTTCTACATTACCGGTGTTGAGCGTAGAAGCTGGTTCGAACAGCAGCACTTCACATTCTTTTTCCGCGAACGGCCGATGCTCGACGCCGCGCGGGACAATGATGAATTCGCCCGCTTCGATCCAGGTCTTGCGTTCGTCGCCATCTTCACGATAATCCACACGAAAGCGTCCTTTCACGACCAGAAACATTTCGTCTTCTTTTTCGTGATGATGCCAGGTAAACGGTCCCTGGAATTTCACGAGCTTAATCAACTGGCCATTCAATTCGCCGGCGATACGCGGGTTCCAGTGGTCGTTGATCAGCGAAAGCTTTTCGGCGAGATTGACCTTGTCCATCCTGTGATTCCCTCACTTCCTACGTTTGTGCCTACCTTAGATGAAACCACCTCCTTCGTCACCTACTATTTGGCCGGGAGGTAACTTAAATCCGAGCGATACCTTAGCGTCTCGCCAACTACGCAGATTGGATCGCTCCATTCACCAACATTCAATGCGTAGAAAATAAGGACAGCGATCATTCGTTTAGTTGCTGTCGTCCTTGGTTAGTTCGAACAGTAACAGATTGGCTGGTTGCTACTGTTGGGATATAGCTTCATCCGCATACCAATCATTACGTGGGCGGCACCGCACACTCCACGTGGTTGCGTCGCGCAGGCGTGGAGCGTCGCCGAACTCTTGCGCGCGGCCACCGAAGACGGCTATAAATCCGAATCAACTAAGACAGCAAAAGCAGCCTAAGGAGAAAGCATGACCAGAACCTTAGCCAAAGCGTTCTTCCTGATAATCGTTGCCTCCATGATTTACACGAGTAACTTGGGAGCGCAAACGCCTCGCGCTAAGCCGGCCGCAGTTGGAGAAATGGCGCCGGACTTCACGCTTGAGGACTATCACGGACATAAGACGACTCTCTCCGAATCACGAGGCAAAAGTCCCGTCGTTCTCGTTTTCTATCGAGGCTACTGGTGACCGTTTTGCGCCCGGCAGTTGGCCGGACTACGCAATCTCTTGCAGAAAGATGAGAACGTAAAGCTGTATGCCATTAGCGTTGATTCTCCCAATGTCAGCAAGGAGTTTGCCGCCAAGCTTGGGGCGGACGGACGTGGTGAGATCAATTTTCCACTGCTGTCTGATTCCGATCATCGAACGATTGACGCTTACGGTTTGCACGACCCGGCATACGATAGCGGAAAGCTCGCTGGTATCCCTCACGCGGCGGTCTACGTGATCGACAAGAAAGGAATTGTGACGTGGGCCAAGGTCGAATCCAATTATCGAGAGCGACCGGCAAATGAGGAGATACGGGCCGCACTCAACATGCTGAAGTAGCTGTACGCAGTAATATGCGCTTACCGCAACAACAACTGAAACAGCTAAACTTGGGAATTAGATCCTTTATGATGCATCACCAATTAGTGACGCACTGTCGACAAGCCGGTTGAGACGCTTTAGAGCATCGCTCTGTTTTGCCCTAAGAGTTTCTTGATGTTCGTTGTTGACAGAAGAACTTGCAGGCTGCCGCCTTTGTGGTCCTTGATCGATAGGAACATTAGTCGGTTGCCTGCTCCCCCTATCCACAATTGTCGGTGCGGATTGTGGAGGCCTGGTTATAGCGCCTAACGAAACCGTACCAACTAGTAACAACATTCCACCAATGCTCTTGTTTGTTCGGCGATCGCTTTTGTGGATTCGCATCATTACTTTTGCCCTGGTGGTTCAAGAAAGATGGAGAATAACACCGGGGATTCGCCCACATCGCTGACTTTTACCGACTGCTTCAGCGTCGGCAACATACGCAAGCCCTGATGCGGCGGCGGGCGGTACGTGTTTAGCGTGATCTCATAAGTCCCCGCCGCGAGACCTGATATTACGAATTTTCCCTCTCGGTCGACCTGGGCATAGCCATTTGAGAAGCGTAGCTTGTTTGTAATCGCTGCCAGAATACGCGTGCCGGCGGGCAAAGTGCCTCCTTCGATCTCGACTTGGCCGCGAATGACGCCCGTACCATCGGCAATGAATACCTGCAAATCCGCAATGTCCTCGCCGGCCTTGATCTCGATACCTTGATTTTGTTCGACACCACCGCGCTCGATTCGCACGATGGACAATCCGTTCAAGCTTTCGCTATCGGCTTTTAAGTTGATGATCGCCTGGCCTGGCCGGAGACCGACGATTTGAAAACTTCCGTCTGGTCCAATCGCTGAGAAGTTAACTATGCCTAATCGCAGATTACCAATGCTGGGCACCGCGGCGAGCACCTTTACTGAGGACAATGCCGAAAGCGCTGCCGGATTAGTGACACCTGCCGGTACCACAAACCCACTCAATCTTGAACCATGGCGGACCGGGACTTCGAGATTCACAACGTCCGCGTCAACGAGGTCGAAGGCAACCGGGTCGCTGTACTGATCGCCTTGATTCAGACTGGACGCGATATACAGGACGTAGTGCGCAGGCTTGAGATCTTTCAACGAAAACTCGCCGACATCATTCGTTCTCCCGAAAGCGAAGTTGGTGAACCCGCCATTGTTTGCGGTCTCCGCTGGCCGACCATAGACAAATCGAATTCCAGCGATCGGCTGCCCGGTAACTGCGTCAAACACGCGACCGCTGAGGGAATAGGTGGCTGGTATTTGTGTTAGTTCAAGTCCGCAAGAAGTTCCTGGTTGGCCGACGGCTATTGAGGCTGAGAGTGACAGAAACCCGGCGGCAGCTATTAGCCATGCCGAAACTGGAATTGCAGGACGCTTTGACATTCAAGTCCTCCAGACGGCTAGTCGAGGCACTCCGGGCAGTAGCGCAAGATCATGTCACTCCAGCGACAACCAAGCAAGACCAGACTATGGCCTGAGCGAACTTTGCGAGAAGCCTTCGCCGGAGGACTTGATCAGAATGCGCGGCGGCCTGGGGTTTTGCGACCCGTTCGTGGGCCACATGGCTTCCAACGTCTGACCGTTTGCGGAAAGACTTCCGGTGATCGCCACTCTGTCTCCGCCTGCATTATCTGTTTGAGCGCGTTGGATGATCTCGTCTCCACAGGTAAGCAGCGAAGGGTAAGCGTTGCTTTTCTATTATTTGGCGACTGCTTCAGGCGAGGCATAAATGTAGCCGACGCTCCGAACGGTCTTAATCCGTTCTACGCCGTTCACTTGATGCCCCAATTTTCGGCGCAAATTACTTACGTGGGTGTCTATACTGCGATCCAATGGCGAAAGATCGCGATGCAAGACTTCTTTAACGATTCCCTCTCGCTCAAGAATCCGGCCGGGCGCGCTGAGAAGTTTTTCCAATAGCGAATATTCAACGAGGGTTAGCTCTACTACTTCTCCCGCACGACGCACCGTCCGGGTGCGGCTATCGATTTCAATGTCGCCGACGACTAAGATCTCAGGCTCCGGTTTTTGATCTGGATTGATCTGTGTGCGTCGAAGAACGGCGCTGATCCGCGCGACTAGTTCGAGCGGATTGAATGGTTTCGCCAGATAATCGTCCGCGCCGATCTGCAAGCCAATGATCCGATTAATGTCATCACCCATGGCTGTCAGCATGACAATGGGCAAACGCGAACGAGCGCGAATGTGGCGCAATACCTCGAAGCCGTTCATGCCTGGCAACAGATAATCGAGCACAGCCAGCGCGTGCTCGCCGGAAAGCGCACGCCTTACGCCGGCCACGCCGTTGTAGACTGCTTCGACTTTATAGCCGTCTGGTTCAAGATACTCTGTTACAAGTTCGCAGAGCCCAATATCATCGTCAATCACCAGTATCTGTTGCATCGCTCGACTCATTTCCAGCAAGAGCCCCGGGACCCCGCCTAGTGTTCGTAAATGTCGCTCCAACATTAGTTGGAGTCGATGTTTGCCTTCATTGGCGAACTGAGGAGACGACGCAGTCATTCCTTTATTCGCGCCTCGGAGTAGGAAAGTTCCACAAAATGTTGTAAATGGCAGGCCGGCTACTGATGTATGTCGTTTAAACCCCAACGTAAGGTCGTCATCTGAACGTGTCGGTTCAAGAGGTGTTCGGCCACACGCCACCAACCGAACGTCGCAACGTTCAGCTTGCTTTGAAGCTGTTGCTCCGATCGCGATTGATTAAAACAGCGATGCCGCGGATCTCAACGGAGTTGCCCGGCTTTTTTTTGCTCATCCGGTGCACTTGTACATAGCCGTCTGGCGGTACTTACAAAAACTTTTCCTTTTCTTGACGCACTCTTTGCGTCCCAACCGGCAAGTCATTCGTCATATCAGTTAGCAAAACAAGAGGGCAGCCATGCAACGTGTTTGGCGATGCTTTGGTGGTTAACACACTGGGTCTCGCATTAAGGATCTGGTGAGGGTCGGAAGAAAACATGAAGGAAGGGTGAAATGAGAAAGTTTGTAAATCGCCTGATCATCTCTGGATTAATCTTAGGCTCGGTGACAGCCGTCGCACTGGCAAAGCAAATCAAGAAGCAAGGTTCGCCATAACGACCGAAGGCTGGATCAATAAGAAATCGATACGGGTCGCAATTTGTTTCAAGTCGACGGAAGAGCTAAATCGCATTTCTGGCTGAGTGCGCTGACAAGGCAAAGCAAAGCGAACGGGAGCCAGACGAGCTTTGCGTGAATGAGTGAGTAGAAATTTCATGCTGAAAGTACAGGCAGAAAAGTTGGGGACCGTTACGATTCTGCACTTTCAAGGCCGCATCGTGAACGGCATCGCCACCACGACTCTGCGCGAGGCTGTGTTTGCCCAGACACGCGCGAGCGCCGTGGTACTTAATTTGACGCAGGTCGATCTGATTGATGCCGCCGGTTTGGGTGCGTTGCTGGAGCTGCGCGAGTGGACGCAGTCAAAGCGAATTGAGTTCAGACTGATGAATGTAACCAGGCTCGTACAGGATGTGCTTGAGATCACTCGCCTCGATTCTGTGTTCGAGATCACGTCCCAAGAGATCGTCCCTACTGCCCGCCGCACGCCCAACATCCGTCATGGCGTCGGCGACCCGGTAGTATGTTGAAGGTCTATGAGGTACCTAAGCTCGCGACATCTTGATACTACCAGACGAGTTGATGAGCCACGAAGAGGCTGCGGATCAATCCGAAACCGTGTTGATTCTCGGAGTTGTCTGTTCAGAAAGGGTCACCTCGATGCTTGCAGATCCTATTTTCCTATCACACTAGAATGAATTTGCATGAAAGCAATTGCACTGCGAATGATCTCACGCGACCTGTCATCATCGTTCTGATTGTCGAATCCATGGACACCCCGCGGATGATTAGCTAAATCGAGTGCGATATTCCTGACCAATGCCTCGCTAACAAAACGATCGATAGAATCAAGCATCGTTGGGACTTCATCGCGTCCGGCACGGGCAATGAACAGTGGCGGAATTTTGCTCGCGTCCTTTTGGAGATAGGTTATTGGCGAAAAGGCTTTGACGGTCTCCGCTGCTTCGGTTTTTTTATAATCCGATTGTTGTATATCCATAAAAGCGTAAAAACCAACCAGACAACGTACAAAGGCCATGTCGCCGCGCATTGCCACGGTTAGCATTGGACCACCCGCGGAAAAAGCAATTAGGCAGATGCGGTCTTTATCAATATTGTATTGGTCGGCATTGGCGCGCACGTAGTCGATCGCTGCGCGTGTATCCTGCGCGCCATTCTCCAAAGACTTGTTTGGATATTCAAGCCGATGCGTGAAAGTCACGCCCACAAAACCGGAAGCGGCGATCAGACGACCCCAGGTTGTATAAATGCCCCAGTCCTTTGGCGTGTATTCTGTTTTTGCTCCGCCATGGATAAAGACCACCGCCGCACGTTTCTCTGATTGCGTAGCAGCGGACGGCAGATAAATGTCCATTAAGACATTCGGATCATCGCTCTTGGTGTATTTTAAGTTTGGAACGACTCTTACTTTGTCCATGCCCGGCACTTTATAGACGACGGGCATCATTACCTTGCGAGCCATCTCCCGCACTTCAGGCGGCAGATTGTTCTGTGCGGCGTTCGGAGCCGCGGTCGCCGCAAGGGTGAGGAACAGAAATGAAAGGAGAACAAAATTCTTCATGATGTCAGTGAGATCACTGCTGATGACACGCCATGCATGAAAATTCCGAGCTGATCATGGTTCCGGCTTTCGCTGTTTCGTTTGGCGCATTGAATAGCGCGACGTTGCTTTGTGCTTGTTTAATCCGATCCTCCAATACACCTTGGAACTTCCAGCTCACATACTCACGTGAAAGCTTTGCGTTTGCATAAATTTTTTGCGCGGTTTGCCAATCGCCAGACTTGACCAACATGTCGCCCATATTCAGGAAAAAGCCTTCGAAATTATGAGGCGCGATCCAGGAATTCCAGCAGACGCGCTTCTGCCCCTCTTTAGTTTCAGTTGACATGTACTTGGAATAGTCTGGGTTTGCACGATCGATCTTCTCCTCGGCGCATACATCCAGGTTGCGCCACTCCCATTCCAGGCCCTCACGGAACCTTGGCGAGTCAGCAGGCTGTCGGCTCATTACGTAGCCGGCAGTAAAGAGATTGAACTCAGGCCACGCCCGGATCGAATCGCGCAACATGAAATAACCCTCGCGTGTGAGTCTTTCGTCCTTGTGGATGCCGCCTTCCGCCAGCGTCGCGGCGCCTAAAAATCCCAAATAGCGGGCATCCGATCTATCAAGGGCCACTGCCTCAGTGAAATATCTACGCGCTAAAACAGTATCATCTGTGATGGTGGCGGGAATTGAATTCAACCGAGCGCGTTCCGACATTCGCCAAATGTGCAGCCAGCCAATATGAGCGGCGGTTTTCGCATCGGAGGGCGTCTGCAAGTAAGCAGCCGTCAAGACTTCCAATGCTGGTTGAATCTTTTCATACTCCCCGCTATGAAACGTTTGCCAGAAGAGATCGTCAGCCTTTGTGGCAGCTTCGCTCCGCGATGTCGCCGCCTGTTTCCTGGGGGCAAGCTGCACCGCAATTCGAGCCCAGCTCGCCCAGACAAGAGCGCCTATTCCTATAGCCAACACTACGACGATAACCAACCATTTTGTATAGCGCATTTTGGTACTCCTCTGTTGCCCTTCTCGATCCGTCTCAATCTTCACAAAGCGAATAAGATCGCGTAGAATTTTGAGTGTTAGCAGTTAGCTATATATCAGTTAGATATACGACGGTCAAGTTATGAAGAGCCCTCGAAGTAAATTCGCGATGCTGGGAATGTTGAGCATCCGCCCCATGTCCGGTTACGACATTAAAAAGGCGGTCGAGGGCAGCATTAATTATTTTTGGACTGAGAGCTACGGCCAGATATACCCGATGCTCAAGAGTCTTGTTGCCGAGCGCTTGGTAACGAAGACTGTGAAAAAGCAGGCGGGCCGGCCTGATCGTCATGTTTACGCGCTGACTGCGGGTGGCCGCAAAGAGTTGCACACCTGGCTCACTGGTCGAGTGATGCCTACGGTCGAACGTAACGAGCTATTGCTGAAGCTGTTCTTCGGCGAGGAGAATTCCATTCCGGTCAACGTAAAGCACATTGAGGAATACCGGAAAATACAAACAGAACTACACGAAGCAGTCACAACGATTGAACGAACCATCAGATCCCAACATACGGAGAGTCCTGATGCGCCTTACTGGTTAATGACAGTCAACTATGGAAAGAAGATTAGTAAAGCGAGGCTTGATTGGTGCGATGAAACGTTAGCCAAGCTCAATAAGATGGCGAGAGCGAATAACCGTAACAAAAAGTGACTACAAGTGACTATGAGCCGATGATCGAAACCAGAAGGACTCAGGTCCAAGACGACCTTTTCATCTCTTAAGATTCACGCAAGGGCACGGGGACATTTGCCAAACCAGCCGGCCTCCTCGTGCTCGACTTCGCGGCGCAACGATTCTCGAATAGGCAGTTTAATCTCAACCATCAATCCCGCCCCGGACGAGTTGGTGGCTTTAATTGTGCCTTTGTGTAAGTGCACAACATACGCCGCTATAGACAAACCGACGCCCAGCCCTCGTAGACCAATTCCACTTTGTATCCGTCCGGCTCGAGATACTCGGTTACGAGCTCAGAGAGTTCAGTGTCATCGTCAATCACTAAAATCTGATGCATGGATTAACTCTCTTCTTGCGGCTGACGCAAGCGCCGACAGCAAATTCCTCTCTCTAATATTAAATCCGGCTACCTTTTTGTAAAGCGTTCACCACTGAGAACATCATGTCCACAATCGAAATGCCGGGCTGATCTCGAGCAGTGATCGTAGGCGGGCCGCACTGTCGAATGGTCGTCCGTGACCGCAAGATAGCAAGAGTCGCAGGCGCGACGCGATTAACGTACTTTGCAGAGCCTTGACATAGACTTTGCAACCAAAGAATAGCAGCGACGTTAAAGTGGTTGTGACCCTCGTCCGGATAGATACGCGACGCATCAGGTCGAAAAGGACGAGTGTCCGTCATGCGGGTGTGAATAAGCCCAAGGGAGTTCCCGCGTGTGTGACGCACGAGAGGGCAGTGACAGGCAGCGCTGCCCTCTCCAAGTTCTTGAGCGTCAAGTCATCTCTTCGTACCAATTTATCTCGTTCATAAAAAAGGAACCTGCATGCAAAAACGTTCTACCATTTCTCTCGCTCTGATTTTTTGCTTTCTTTTTACTCCCGCTCTAGCGTTTGGCAAGAAAGGAGAAAAGAATTTCAAGCAAGGAATTAAATATGAAAAAGCGCAACAGTGGGATCGTGCAGCGCAGGAATTCACGCTTGCGGTTGCTGCCGATCCTTCGAACGTTGAGTATCAGCTTCACTATCGGCGCACTCTTTTCAATGCTTCTCAGTCCTGCATGCGTCTGGGACGAGATCTCGAAGAGCAGCGTGATTACGTTGGGGCATTCAATGCTTTCCGCCAAGCTTACGGCTACGATGCGGTTAACCAACTGGCCGTGTCCGAAATGCGTCGAATGGTGCGACTGCAGGAAGATTCGAAAGGTGGAGGGCTGACGTCGACCACGGACCGAGACGAAACTGGCAATGATTTCAAGCGAATTCGCTATACGGCGAATGCTGAGTCAGAGTCTGGACGAACTGCAAAAGACAACTCAAACGGCCCAAGCCAACCGCGCGCGCAACAGTTGCGCGTTATTAATTACGACGGCGATCTCGAAGCTTTGATCAGCAGTCTTGCCGCGCAGCTCGATGTCAATGTTGTCTTTGACACCCAGTCATTTCATCAGCCGCGAACTATCCGAATCAATCTGCGCGATGTCTCGACGTCGAAGGCTCTCGATTTGATTTTTCTAAAGGAAGGCCTCTTTTTTCAAAAGGTCGACCGCCGCACTATCATCGTGGCCGATCAAGCCCGCCGACCGCAATTTCAGCAACTCGTGCTGCGGACATTTTACCTCGCGAACATAGATCCGCAGGACGCGCAAAAGCTTATTCAGGCGGCTATCCCCGCTTCTGTCGGGCGCCCTCAGGCAATCGTGACTACCGAAAAATCGACCAACAGTTTAACGGTGCGTGACACGGCGGAAAACGTGCGCCTCATCGGTGAGCTGCTCAAGAACATCGACAAAGAGCGCGCCGAAGTCGTCATGGATGTGCAGATTTACGAAGTCTCGGCCGCAGATCTGTTGCAAATAGGCAATCAATTGGGAACGGAATCAACCCTCGCCAACCTTGGAGGAACGAGCAGCCTGAGTACCATCGTCGGTAGCCGTGAGGTGGCGCAGCAGGTTTTCAGCGCTCCTACCGCTCTCGGCGCTGCCCTTGTGCTGCCGTCATCAACGCTTTCGCTGTTGCAAAAGAACGATCGCTCGCGCGTGCTAGCTTCGACTCAGATTCATGCTTTCGATGGCGAGAAGTCGGATATTCACATCGGGGAGCGTGTTCCGGTGCAAACCGCGACGGTCTATCCAACATCGACCACGAGCGCGAACTCTAATGGATATCCAGTTATCAACTATGAGCCGACGGGTCTGACGTTGGAGTTTACGCCGCAGGTGTATCCAAACCTCGACGTGCAGGTGAAGATGTCCATTAAATCGAATGATGTTGCCAATGCATCGACATTAACGCCGACTTTTACCGAGCGCACCTTGAGTGGAACTGCTCGCATTCAGAACAATCAAACAATGATGATCGCCAGCGTCTCGCAAAACCAACAGTCTCAGGGTCGCGTGGGCTTGCCCGTGGTTGGCCTAATTCCTGTTCTGGGCCGCCTATTCACGGCGCCGAGCAAAGATGGGAAGCAGACAGACATCGTTGTTGCTGTCACGCCGCGCGTTTTACGTGCTCCGGCAATCACACCTCGCGACGAAGAGATGCGACTGAGTGGAACGTTGCAGGCGCCAACCACAGAACCGCTCGAAGCGCTGATTGCGGAAGCTGATCGCCAGGAACAACTTGCCGCGGCGCGAAGTACTCCAAAAGACGTCAGCGTCCAGGTCTCTGATCAGGCGACCACAACGTTCGTGCCGGCACCCAAGGCGTTCGCGAACCAGGTCCTACCGATTTTACCGCAACCGAGTGATGCATCTGGCCAAGCGGCTTTACTGAACCATACTGTTTCAACAAAACGAGCGCAGTCCTCGATGAGCAATGCGCTGAACTTGCTTACTGGAAGCCAGCCGCGAACTCTTGCCACGGCAGGCGTCACCGGCGAAACCGTGAGCACAACGCAGACGGTATCGGGGTTTGAACTAAGCTCCGTCGCTGAACGCGAAACAGTGAACCCTGGGGAAAAGACCACCCTCAAGATCATGATTAAGACCGATGAACCCGTCAGCTTGGCGGTGCTCAAGCTTGGATTCGATCCGCGGCGGGTCGTCGTTCAAAAGGCTCTGGCGGGTGAAGTCTTTGCTAACGAGGTTCCGCAAATTCGACAGTCTACGGATAAGAACGGCGAATTACTGCTTGCGATCTCCGGCGTTACGATCCACGGGTCAGGTGTACTGCTCACTCTCACAATCGAAGCCTTGACGAAGGGCGAGAGTTCGATTGTGTTTATCAGCGACGCCGTTCATTTGATCGGAACTGATGGTCGAGAGATTCGCGCGCGCCAATTGGGCCGGGCACGGATCGTGGTTCAGTGAACAGCCGCGTTTTTCCGGAAACGCTCAAGCACAACTCTAACCCTCAAAACATTTCACTCACTGCACCCATTAAGGTAGCAGGCCAAAATTAGGCGAGACCAAAACGTGGTCTAGCCGTTTGTTTTTCAGTGGGCCTTAACCTTAACAAAACTTCACACACGGTTGACTTACTCTTTTCATCCCGATTGAGTCTAAACACGTTCACTGTAAGTACGAAAACGAATATTCGAGAGGTAACGAAATGACTACGGTCCTTTCCAGCCTCAGAACAATGCAATGAAAAAACCTTCAACAAGAGTGATTTTCAGGGATCGAGTGACGACGGTTTTTCATGTGACCTTGCTTCTGGTCGCGCAGCTGGCGACACCCGCTTTGGTCCGATCATCAGAGTCCTTGAACCTCTGTGACCTTTCAGGAACGTGGCACCTCAGTCAAAACCAAAGCTCTATTACGCTTGAGTCACTGCCAGAGACGATGATGAGCGGCGAACCCGTTCTTCCCGTGCGCTCGTACGAGGAATGGGTCATCGCTACTAGTGACTCCGAATGCGCTATCAGTGGATGGCGAGTGCGTGAACTGTTCAAGGTAACTGAGAAGCTGGAAATCATCCAGGATGGGTTGGAGATCACGATTAATGCCACGGGGAGCGACTTCGTCGTTTTAACGCGCACCATCTATACCGACGGACGTCAGAGTGAGCAAAGGTTTGGGTCGGGGGAAAAGGGGTTGAGCCGAGCGAGATGGGACGGGAATCAATTTATTGTGGAGACAGATGCAGGTCGCGCTACAAAGCTGACAGAGAGATATGCTCTTTCTCCCGATGCGACACGGCTCTATGTCACGCTCAGGATCGACAATGGCCCGTGGGCACATTCTCTCCTGATTCAGCGCGTTTACGAGAGACAGCGAAGCGTGCCCTCCGATTAATGAAGTGACGTTGTAATTCACGAATCTTTAAGCCGGGGCTGCTGTCTTCCTACGATTTGTGCGGTTTGGTGCGAATTCGTCTGGGAACAGCTAAGAAGGTGCCTGCAGCTAATGAAATTCCTGACACGTGACCCCGTTGATGAGATTACCCTGACTGAGAATTTGCAGATTCTTAACAAACTCTTTGCGCTCCATTGCCTCTGTTTAGCCATCAAAGCGGACGGTCCCTAATCTTTAATGGAGATCGCCATGTCAGATAAGAAAACGATTCTTCTCGTCGACGACGATCCGATGTTTGTTAACGCCCTTGCTACAACGCTCGAGGCAAACTATGACGTGTTGACGGCCGCAGACGGATTGGATGCCGTTTACACATATGAAAGCAACCGCGAGAAGGTTGCGGCCATAGTAACAGACCTCGGGATGCCACGGCTGGACGTTCAAAGTCTGGTGGGTTGGATTCATCACATCAGTCCGAACCTGCCTGTGATCATCATGAGCGACGGTTCCCGAGCAAAAGCTGTCGAGGATTTTCGCAACTGTCCAACGCTTAGCCTTCTGGTGAAGCCGTTTGCTCCCGGCCGGCTCGAGGATGCGATCCGCAACGCGCTTGAAGCTTGCACAGAACTTTCATGAGCCAGAAATATGACAAGTATTCAACGGTCTGTCGAAAGATGAGGAAATTGGATATGAAGGTATGGTTTTCCCTGGCATTTATTGGGTCGCTATTCTTATTAGGCAATCTTGTTGCAGTTGCCCAGGAACCGCCACCAGCACAACCACAGGTTCGTGAGCAGGAGGCTCCGCAAGTCGTCGGGCGAGATTACACAGCTTTGCTTGAGGGACTCTTTGCTCCGATTACCGAACAATTAAAGCTCACGAAGGAACAAGAGTTTCGCATTATTGCCATTATCATCGAATCTGAGGCCAAGTCTGACTCAGCGATGCGGAGATTTGATGACCTGGAACGATTGCTCGCCGAAAATGCGCTTGGAAATCCCCTGGACGAGCCAAAGATTCAAGCGCTCGTGGAAGAGGAGGCAGAACTTTTAAGTCAAATGATTAATAGGAGAGTTCACGCCTATGCCACTATCTATCAAGTGCTGACGCCCGATCAGCGGGCTTTGGTGATGCGAAAGCTTTTAGGAAGAAATCAGATGGATGCAGACCTCGGCGCCATCAGCATCTACTGATGCTGATTGCCCGACCTGACCCTGCTCCGATCTCAACTTATTCTGAAAGTCTCTTGCGCTCTTCACCACCCTCATTTACCAGGTCTATTTCAAAGAAGGTTGAAGTTGCCAGCGCTGCTAACTTTACTTCGCAGAATCTTAACGAATTCTTTACAACTTCGAATCGCTTACCTCTCATCAAACGAGTCAACTCCCCCATTCTATTTAGCACGATTTGCGTACAGGAATTTGCCATGAAAATATCTGCTTTCCGTATCAAAGTGATTCTGTTCATTGGCCTCTGCCTTGTGATCTTCTCGACCACAGACCGGATAAACGCTCAGGCACCAAAGCCGAAACCTGAAGAAAGAATCTCTAAATTGCCCGCAGTACCTACTACTGCAGACATCGATAGAATCATTCGCGCTTTTACAGCTAAAGAGACAGAGTTCCGCCGTGCGCTCGCCGAATATGCTTTCACACGCGATGCTGTGATTCAGACGATCGGCATGGGCGGTCAAATCTCTGGTGAATACCATCGCGTCTCGCAATTTGTCTTCTCGGATAGCAACGAGCGTTTTGAGAAGATCACCTACTTCCCACAGCCTACATTAACGGAAGTGACTTTTACTCAGGAGGATCTGGAGGACCTGGGCGGCGTCCAGCCGTTTGCGCTCGAGGCTTCGAAGCTTGATCAGTACACTTTCAAATACTCTGGTAACGAGCGAATCGATGAGCTGGACACCTACATCTTCGATGTAGCACCTAAGGTCATGCCAAAAAAGGTCAGCGAACGTTTCTTTCAAGGACGCGTCTGGGTTGATCAGCAAGATCTTCAAATCGTCAAAGTGCAAGGCAAAGGTGTCCCAGAGGGCAATCAACGTTTTCCGATCTTTGAAACCTATCGACAACAAATCGACGGGCGCTATTGGTTTCCGACCTATACCTATGCAGACGATGAACTGGTATTTCCAAAAGGATCATCTGTGCATATACGAATGCTTGTTCGTTACAACGATTACAAGCGCTTTCGCAGCAAGGTGCGGGTTGTCGATGTAAACGGAGATGAAGTTCCTACGCAAGCAGTACCGGCAACGCCTCCAAAAAAACCCTAGGAACCTCTGATCAAGTGGAAGTCAACTCCTTGGAGTGCGGCGGCCTGGCGCCGCTTTGGTCGATCGCGACCTTTTGCCATAGACGTAAGTTCCTGATTCTTTGGACCATGAAGACAACGACATGACGGCTCGATTCAATGTTATGTGACGAGCGATTATGAATCCAAAACTATTACTGTCCTGGTACTGCACCGTTTCAATCATTCTTGTACTTGCAGGGGTAACGTTTGCTTTCTTTGGCCTCGGCATCTTGCCAGTGAATAGAAACGTCTTGTTGTCATGGGAAAGCGCAATCTACGGGGCGATCATGATGGGCTGGGGAATAACACTTTTCCTGGTGGGCCGGATTGCTTTTCGCAGGAACGACGCGGAGTTGATGACGGCCATGCTCTATGGACTGGCTCTCTGGCTTGTCGTAGAAGCGTTATTCTCTTTCTATCTTGGCGTCTTCTTCAATGTAGGAGTGGACATAGCGGTTTTCGCATTGTTTAGCATTCCGCTCGTCATCGGTATCCGAGATAAAAAAGGAAGACGAAAATAAACAAGCCAAAATTCTGGATCCGAAATGATGCCTCACTGAACGGGAAGAAACTCGTGGGCGCCTATAGCATTCCGAACTCTATCGTGGAGGTTGGCGGAGTTGCGAGCATCTTGGCCGGTATTAAAGATAGTATTTACAGAAAACGTCGCCAAAACAAAAACTTGAATTGGTTCCGAGTTTAATACGAGCCGAGTGATAGAGAACGCCGAGGCATTTCCGGTTATTGTGTTTCAATACCCTGCACAAGACTCGTCAATCGAAGTCTGTCCAATTTTTCAAGAGGAAGCGCGCAGAACAAACCGATGCGGTGGGCGAGCACTTGCGCTACCTGTTTGAATTGTCGCAGCTTCTCTTCATCGGTCCCTTCGGCGAGAGCGGGATCGGAGACACCCCAATGTGCGACTATCGGTTGGCCTGGCCAGATTGGACACGACTCACGGGCGTTGTCGCAGACCGTGATCACGAAATCAAACTCCAGATCCCCAAACTCTTCCCACGACTTGCTGCGCGCCGCGCTGGCCTCGATGTGGTACACATCCTTGAGCACTTGAATAGCGAACGGATTGACTTTGCCGGTTGGAAACGACCCTGCGCTATACACTTCAAATCGATCTCCGCCCGCGCGTCTAAGCAAATACTCGCCAAAGATGCTCCGCGCGGAATTGCCGGTGCACAGGAAGAGTACTTTGTAGGGTTGATCGCTTTTCATGGACGTTCCTCTGATCTCACTAATCCTGATGCGGAACTACGACCGCAGTTGCGTCCACCGGGAGTGACGGTGTGAGCCAGCGGAAGAGTAGAGTCGCCGCGCCGGCACCGAGAAGTTGCGCCACGATGAACCCCGGGGCGTCTGTTGGCCGAATGCCGGCAAAGGTGTCGCTCGCAGAGCGAGCCAGCGTGAGCGCAGGATTGGCGAATGCGGTTGAGGCCGTAAACCAATAGGCGGCGGTAATGTATGCAGCGACCGCGAAAGGCACAGCGGCCGATCTTCGCCGAGCACAACCCCAAATCACGGCCAACAGACCAAACGTGGCGATAAACTCACTGAATAGCTGCGCCGCACCTCCTCGCACGTGGCGCGAAGCAAAGAGCACTGGCAATCCGAACATTACGTTGGCACTGGCGACCCCAGCGAAGGCTCCCAGCACCTGGGCGACTATATATAAAGGAGCCTCACGCCATGGGATGCCCTTCTGCGAAGCATCGGCGAGCGTCACCGCCGGATTGAAGTGACCACCCGAGATCGGACCGAAGGCCAGGATCAAGGCGACCAGGGCCGCGCCAGTAGCGAGAGTGTTCGACAAGAGCGCAATCGCAACGTTGCCGCCAGCCAAACGCTCACCCATGACGCCAGAGCCAACCACGGCTGCCAGTAAGAAGGCGGTACCGACCGTCTCAGCAACAAGCCGCTTCGTTAAGCCGTGGTTCATTCGTGATCCCCACAGGTTGCGGCGCGCAACACGATGGCTCCGCTGCGGCATCTGCTTCAGCGGTTGGAGCTACTTTGCTCCCGCATTCACAGGGAGCCGTCTCAGCCAGATTGTCCTCGAGAACTACGAAGACTTCCCACTCGTTACCATCTGGATCGCGCACCCAGGTCTTGTCCTGCAGCGCATAGCAGCAACTGGTCTGCATCTCGTCGCGGGTAATCAGCCCTGCGTCGACCCATCGCTCACGAATCGCAAGCACATCATCGGTGGAGGCCACTTGAATACCCAGATGCGATAACGCACCGCGCTCAGCGAAAGAGTGTTCATTGAGCGTCAAGTTCAAGGGCGGGTTGTGAACGTCGAACTTGGCGTATCCGGTCCGGACTTTGCTCGGTTCAAGGCCGAGCATCTTCTTGTAGAACTCAAGGCTGCGTTCAAAGCTGTGAACATTCAAGGCCAGGTGGGCCTTCAGGGCCTGCACCTGTTTCTCGCTAGTCATCTTTCTCTCCTATGGCTTCGGCCACGCTTCACTGCTTCCAGCAGCGTGGGAATAAATCTTGTAGTTTGGTTTCTCATTACAACGAAAGCTGCTGCTCTCATCACCAGGTCGCTACTGCAATATATGCGTATGCGAATATGCGCGGCCAGTATCCGCCGGCCGCCGATATATGTCAAGCCGTATATCGGAAATGTGTTAAGATGCGGCCGTCATGACCAAGAAACCTAAGACTTTTGACAAAGAAGCCTTCTTCAGTGCTCTGGCTGACCGCACCCGGCTGAGACTTCTAAACCTAATGCGCAGTGATGAGGTATGCGTCTGCTTCTTTGTCGAAATCCTGAAAACCAATCAACCCAAAATCAGCCGCCATCTGGCGTACATGCGCCGGGCTGGAATCGTTGGGGCACGGCGTGAGGGAAGCTGGATGCATTACCGCATCGTTGAACCTCCGGATGGTGATGCGTCGCGCCTACTGAAGGACGTGTTGGCTTGGCTAGCGAATGATCGCGAGATGCAGCGCGACCGCGAGCGACTGGTTAAGGTATGTTGCGCCCCGCAACTTCCAGTGCGCATTCAAGGCGCTCCGCGTCCAGCCGGTTTGGTTACGAATATTTGACGCCGTAATGACCAATACTTGGAAATAACTGCACAAGAAGGTCACAGATTG
>JBKOZZ010000119.1:0-28089 GCA_046726155.1 Acidobacteriota bacterium | reverse complement strand
GAATACCTCGATTCACAATACTGATCCAATTGTTAGGAGGGTCCCATATTCACGATGTAATGAGGTTTGTTAGGGGCGCACCGCGCGTTCAACGGATGCTTGTATTTAGTTGACGAAGATCGCTCTAAGGATGTCCGACGTAACAATTAAATGGCTTTGCAATGAAGGAAGGGCGACATTGACTAGATTCGGAACTGCCATTCACCGGGATCACGAGCAGTGTCGAGGACCGCAATGACGACGATGAGGTCGTCCTCAACTGAGAAGTAAATCCATATGGAAATCTTCCTGTCAAGGCTCGCCTGGTGCTAGGTCGAAGTTCTTGGTACTTGAAAGGTCCGTCGAGGATTCGTGTGTAGGCAGCTAACTTAGTCAAGAAACTCCAATCCCAATCCGATTTGTTCGGACTCGTACCATTCGAACGCCGCTTCAATGTCGGCATCAGCAGCTACATCAGAGAGAAGATGGTATCGCGTCACTTCGTCTTGGAGTCTGCATTGGAAGTGTCAGCCAGATGATCGAGTACCTCGAAAGCAGAGGATGAGCGTGACGGATCTTCGCGATAGCGTTTGAGACGCTGCTCAGCTAATCGGAGGTGACTTTCCGGGATCGGAAGAGCGTCTGGGCCTTCCGAGATTTGATCCCAGAGGGCCTGCAAGTAGCGCACTTGTTCGGCTTTCGATAGAGCGTCGAAACCGGGAGGTATTGGTACAGATGTTTCAGGCATTGAGCGTGAGTCTCCCATGATTAACAGTAAGAAATAGTACGTCGATGGCGATTAGCATGCTTCCGATTCTAGCATCGCACCAGTGTGCGGCAATTGGTTGGGGAGAGGAAGCCACGACCATCCGTCGCGGCCTACCGCACCCTTGGGGCTGCCATCTAGTTGCCTTTCGGATCGCCGAGACGGCTTCAAGTCGGCGGGATTTCAAGTTCCCAACTGCTCCTCTTTGCTCTCCATCCGTGAGCGGAAATCCGCCAGTGTTTGTTTGGCAAGGTAGTCGGCTTTTTCCTTTGCGTAGGCCCGAAGCTTCTTCCACTCGGCAGTTGTCAGAGTGTTATCCGCAAGCATCTGAAAACCAAATGCAACGAAGAATTGAGTGCGCACGATCTGATGGAGTAGAAGGCGCTCTTTCTTCGAAAATCCATACTCGCGATCCAGCCTATCCAGCACCGCCATGCGGCACCAGTCGTGCCGCGTGAGATCGGTTTCGGCGACCTCTTGCACGATCCTAAACCAAGTCTCATCGGTAACGCGAAAACCGATCGTGTGTGGATAACGAACGTTCCTCTTTGCCATCAGTTTCTCTCCCTCAAGTATCACCTCAACATGTTTGCTGAGCATGCGCTCTGCATGCTGAGCAGGCACGCTGCTATCTCCGCAAGCAGCAAACACCGATCCCGAGTATTTGTAATGGTTAGCCTGGCTAGCGATTTGTCTGCTGCGCATGCCACGAGTTTGCTGCGTAAACGTGACGCGAAAACCTGTAGGGGTGACGTGTCTGAAAAATTTCAGGTGCGCAGCAACTCGTCACCCTACACGTTCGATTGGTTTGTCTCTTACGATGAGTTTTCCTTTCATCTGAAAGCGAAGGAGAGAGGTCGAAATATAAATCGAATGGTCGCATGGTTCTTTGACAAGCGACGACGAAGCGTCACTTTTTGGTAACGCGCGTCAATTTCTGGTGACGCTCCGTCACCTTTTGGGAACGAACGTCACTTTTATTGACGCAGCGTCAACTTTTTTGACGAACGTCAACTTTCTTGAAGCGTCGAACAGGCACCCCGCAACTTTGATTTGTTCAAAAACAACTACGGCCTGCATTTGAAACATCGGTTGCAAATGTTCGCCCAACTTACCTACGCGTGACAGTGCGAAACCAGAGAACGATAGCGCTCCTCTGATCGTGGCACGCTCCTTGAAACTGGTCACAGCATGCAATACGCGATGAAGTTGTTGACTTCAATCCTTGCAATAGGTTCGAACAGGAACCAGAGGCCAGGCGGGAACGCTATCTCATGCCGTCTGAGCAATCGAAGCTGATGGAAGTGCTTGTCGATGACTTGGCATACCTGCGATCACCGATCGAAGTATCGCTCGGCACCGGAGTTCGGAAACATACAGAGTTGCTGAAAATGAAAATAGAGAACATTAACTTCAACAGCTTGTCGGTGTTTCGGCCGGGCTAACGGGCGAGACGTAGAAGTGAGGCCGAATTGGTCTCTCTTGGTGGACACGAAGGGCAAACGTCCTCGCCACCGTTTGATCCCAATGAACAGTCCGGTGCGCGCAGCTTTGCAGCAGGTAATTGATAGTCGCACGACAGGAAGTGTCTTCGACTATCGGCAGACAGGAGTGAGCGCGAGCACGCTTCGACGCGGTTTTGAAAAGGCATGCGAGCGAGCTGGAATACCGTTTGGTCTCACGGTCGAAGGCGGAGTGATCTGGCATGACCTGAGACGTACTTTCGCTACTGAGTTGCGAGGGCGACAAGTGCATGAGTACGACATTGCGGATCTACTCGGTCACACGATCCAAAGCGTCACGGGTACCTACGCACGCAGCACACCCGAGGCACTGGAAGATGCAGTGAACAGACTCACAGAACCGCGAGGCGCCGTGATCCCGTTCAAAAGGAAGGCTGGTTAGAAGTGTCACCATCTTAGCCCCATCTTACTTTCGGGGTTGAGATCATCTAGGGGCTAAGACCGATGGAAATCGTGAAAACCGTGAGATTAGTTATGGTGCCGAGGGCGGGAGTCGAACCCGCACGACCTTACGGTCAACGGATTTTAAGTCCGTAGCGTCTGCCATTCCGCCACCCCGGCACGTGCGCCAAAAATAGCATGGCCTAACAATGGCAACAAACATCGGCAGGCTCATCGCCACGAACCGCAAACACCGCGAAGGCCGACAAGCGCGGGCCCGTAATGTACCAAGTGAGCGCGCAAGCCTCTCGACTTTGAACCCGGCAGCAAGTGGCAATACAGCAACACGAATTACGTGATTGCCGGCGTCATCGTTGAAAGAGCTGCCGGCATGCCGTTGCTTCAGTTTCTGCGCGAAAAAGTTTTCACGCCCCTGGGAATGAAGAGCGTGGCAAACATCGATCAGGAAACACTTGCAGATACCGAACCAACCGGTTACCTGCGTTACTCGCTCGGCCCCGTGCCGCGTGGCGCCGAAAGAAGGCAAGGGATGGCTTTTCGCTGCGGGCGAATTGGCTGCCCCACAGGACACCAACTTCACTCTGATCACTGCGGAGTGTAGAATCAGTCTAAGTTTGGTTCACAGCCGCAACTGCGGATCGCCCAGCAATGACTGAAGAGCAAGAAGTTTTTCTCAAACATATCCAGAAGAGGGGACTCAAGCGCACCTCTCAACGCGACTTGATTCTCGAGATATTCCTGCGGACGGAAGCGCACCTTTCCAGCGAAGACCTTTATCGGCTCGCCCGGCAGGAAGACTCCAGCATCGGGCAAACCACCGTCTATCGTACGTTGAAGCTCCTAACCGAAGCCGGCCTCGCTCGCGAAGTTCGCTTCGGCGACGGCATCACACACTACGAACATAATTACAAGCATCAACATCACGACCATATGATTTGTTCCGAGTGTGGCCGGATTATCGAGTTTTTTTCGGCTGAGCTGGAAGCGATACAAGACGCGATGGCAGCGAAGCATCGTTTTCAGGTGAGCCAACACCTGCTGCGGATCATTGGCATTTGCGCGGAGTGTCGCCGGGAGATGAAGGAGGCCGGCAAACTCGATACGGCAACGCGAGTACGTGCAAAGCAGGCCCCCGACAGAGCCAGGTAGCGTCAGACAGCAACCCAGAAAAAAACAAGTTTCCGGTTCAACCTTCAAGTTGCCGCTTGGTTAGCAGCAACCTAAAGCTCGTACTCTAAACTGCCCGCGACTTGCTTACCCATTTTGTGTTTTCTCGATTACGTTGTAACTTGATCTTGATGGCTAGCCTGGAACCAAACCGTTTCACCTTTCGCGTGCGCCTCGGTAATTCAGTGCTGGCGTTCTGTGTTCTTACGACGCCGCTATTGTTAACTGGCTGCCCCAAGAACGAGCCGCCACCGAATGTGCGCGTCGCGACTTCGAACCGTGCGGAAGAGGCGAGCCCGGCAGTGGTGCCTGGTGCTGTGGCATTCAATGGCGAACGCGCGATGGAGCATGTGAAGAAGCAGGTAGAGATTGGTCCGCGAATCCCAGGATCGCCGGAATTGGCAAAGACCCGCGACTACATCGTAAAGTCGCTGAAGTCTTCCGGACTGGTAGTCAGGACTGATGAATTTACTGCCGCCACGCCCCTGGGCGAAAAGAACATGGTTAACCTTACTGCTGAGATTCCTGGCGAATCGAAAAACGTGATTATGGTTGCCAGTCACTATGATTCGAAGTTTTACAAGGACATGCGTTTCGTAGGCGCTAACGATCCCGGCACTTCTGTGGGCACGTTGCTGGAACTGGCGCGAGTCTTGGGTGCGAGCCAGCAGAAACCGAAGCTGACGTATTGGCTTGTGTTCTTCGATGGCGAGGAAGCTTTTTGCGAAGACTGGGACCAGTGTAGTAAGCCCGACGCTCCTGACAATACCTACGGCAGTCGCCATTATGTTTCCCGACTGCGCCAGAACAATGAGCTGGAGCGTGTACGCGCGTTGGTATTGTTAGACCTCATGGGATCAAAGGACCTTGAGCTGGGCCGTGACACGCTGAGCACGAAATGGCTTCAGGATATTGTTTGGCGCACGGCGCATGAGGTGGGATACGGAAAATATTTTGTGGATCGTCCTGAAGGCGTGGGTAGCGACGACCATGAACCTTTCCTTAGAGCCGGCATAGATTCGCTCGATTTGATTCAGCTCAGCACCTATCCCTATTGGCACAAAGCTGATGACACCCTGGATAAAGTTTCTGCTCAAAGCATGAAGGTTGTCGGCGATGTGGTGCTGGCAAGTCTGCCAAAGATCGCAGAACGCAAGGCTGGCAAGCCCAACGCGGTAACTCCATCCGCGACGCCAACTATTCCGCAGTGAGGGCGAGTCAAATATCCAAAGTCAAAAGACCGAAGACCGAAGACCAAAGTCCGGCCTCCAACATTAATGAGTTCCTCGACAACTAAAATTGCTGTTATTCCAGGAGACGGCATTGGGCCGGAAGTTGTGCGCGAGGCTGTCCGCGTACTTGAGCGCGTGCGCGAAACGCATGGTGTCGAAATGGAGTTAACTCAATTCGACTGGGGCGCTGAGAAGTTTCTGCGCGAAGGCGTTTCACTCCCCACTGGCGCCCTGGAGATGCTCACAAATGAATTCAATGCAATTCTCGCCGGCGCGTTTGGCGACCCGCGGGTTCCTTCAAACCAACATGCCGAAGACATTCTGCTGGGAATGCGGCGCGGCCTCGATCTTTACATCAACCTGCGTCCTGTTCGCTTGCTCGACGCACGCTTGACTCCCTTGCGCAACCGCCAGGTTGAGGAGATTGATTTCGTAGTTTTTCGGGAAAACACGGAAGGCGCTTATAGCGGCGCGGGCGGTTTTCTGAAGAAGGGAACTGCCGATGAGATCGCGACGCAGGAGGAACTCAACACGCGCCGGGGCGTCGAAAGAATTATCATCGCCGCTTTTGAGTATGCGCGCGCGCAGGGACGCCAGCGGGTGACAATGGCTGACAAGTCAAACGTCCAACGCTTCGGCGGGGATTTGTGGCAACGAGTTTTCAAGGAAGTCGCGAAGGATTATCCGGAAGTAGAAGCCAACCATCAATACGTTGATGCGATGGCGATGTTTATGGTGCTTGACCCCGGCCAGTACGACGTCATCGTCAGCAATAATCTGTTTGGCGACATTCTCACCGACCTTGGTGCTGCGATTCAGGGCGGGCTTGGTCTGGCTGCTTCCGGCAATATTCACCCGGGTCGCGTGTCGCTGTTCGAACCTGTTCATGGTAGTGCGCCAGCGATTGCCGGGCAGGGAATAGCGAATCCGGTAGGCGCTATTCTGACCTCCGCGATGATGCTAGAATATTTAGGTCACAAAAAAGCAAGCGAGGCGATCGAGAGAGCGGTCAGCGAATCAATCTCGCATGAGGAGACGACGCGCGATCTGGGCGGAAAACTTTCTACAGAGCAGGTAGGAACGACGATCTGCGGAAGGTTGATTGGTGATTAAACAACGACGGACGACGAGCCGCGTAGCGACACAATGTTTATAGAACTATCTGGTGGATATAAGCTCCGCCAGGAGCGAAACCGTTTGCTCTTTCGCCATAAATTCGCTTTCGATCGTTTTCGCAACTCGGGTCTATAAACATTTCGTCCCTCCGGGACATTTAGAGCAATGACTGAAAGCCGCAAAAAGTTAGTAATAAGGATCGGCTCTGGTGTTGTACTTGTCGCAGCGGTTGTTGGCGCGTTGGAGATTGTGCGCGTCGCGCCGTTAGTGATAATCGCTCTAGGCGTCGTGGGCTTGCTGATTTTTCTTGCTGTCAAATTGCGGGCAAACCGCAAGACTAAAGTGATTTTCGGTTTTTACGTGGCGGCTAATGAAATACTCGTCGATGGCGAGCGCAGCCGGTACCATTTTGAAGTCGCGGAAGTCATAAAGACTGGCGAAAAGGTAGTTAAATCAATGCCTGATGCCCCGCCGTTAAGTCGGTTTGCGCTTGGGGCCTTGTACTATTCCGTCGGCGATCACAATGCCGCGGTTGAACAACTGGGCTTCGCCGCTGAAGAAGAAGTGTTGAAAGAGAGTCGTCATATTTCACCCTCGCGACAGTTGCGGCGCTACGTTGAGAGATTGCGGAAAATTGAACGCAGGCCAAAGCGTTGGGCAAAAACAAACGCGGCCATTGCCAGTCTTGAACGAATGCACCAGGAGCGCGCCGCCCGGTTGCTCGCCCAGAGCCAACAACAACTGAAGCGAATGGTAGAGGCATATGAAGGAGAGTTGTCCGAACAAGCAGGCTCGCCGCGCAAGGATCTGGCAATCTCCAGAACGCGTTCGCTCAAGTCTATTACAGCGCCGCGGCCAATCTCGGAAGTGCTAAACGACATTTATCAGGAAGAACCCGAGGCGTCCTGAGTTCTCCAGCCGAGTATCCACTGATTGCTTGAAACGCTCACAGCCGAAATCATCGCGATAGGTTCGGAGCTTCTGGCTCCCGACCGCAGCGATACCAATAGTCTCTGGCTCACCGAAAAGCTGAACAGCATCGGCATCGAAGTAAAACTAAAGACTATCGTTGGCGACGACGACGCCCGGCTCGAAGAAGCCATCAGGGATGCAATCCGGCGCTCGAAGGTGGTGATTACTACGGGTGGGCTTGGCCCAACCGAAGATGACATCACGCGGAAAGTTGCTGCGCGCGCGCTTGGTCGGAGGCTATTGCTTGACGAAAAAATTCTGGCTGACCTGCGATCGCGTTTCCTGAGCTTTGGTCAGGTCATGCCGGAGCGAAACTCACGCCAGGCGATGGTGATCGACAAGGCAGAGGTACTGCCCAATCCGAACGGCAGCGCGCCCGGAATGTTTATCGAGCATGAAGGGGTGGCGATTGTGCTGCTGCCTGGTCCGCCACGTGAGATGCGTCCGATGTTTGAAAACCATGTGCAGCCGAAACTTGCCGGCAGAGGGGGTTCTCTAAAAGTCGTCAGGCGCATGCTGCGCGTTGCCGGGTTCGGTGAGTCCGCGGTCGACGAAAAGATCGCGCCCATCTACACGAAATTCGAGAATCCGCAGACGACAATTCTTTTCAACCAGAGCGAGATCGAGATTCATCTTACGGCACGCGGCCGGACCGAAGCGGAAGCCGAAACTTTGCTTGACTACGTGTCAGGGCAGTTGGAGGAGCGCCTGGGTAACGCGGTATTTTCGTTTGCGGGCGAGAAGATGGAGGAAGTGGTCGGCCTGAAGTTGACTGTGGGTGGTTATACATTGTCGGTTGCTGAAAGCTGTACGGGCGGTTTGATCGCCCAGAGAATAACGGACGTGCCGGGCTCCTCGAAATACTTTATCGAAGGAGTTATCGCTTATTCGAATGATGCCAAGACGAGAGCGCTTGGCGTCGAGCCGGTGCTGCTGCTCGAACATGGAGCAGTGAGCGCGCCGGTAGCCGAAGCGATGGCCGAAGGAATTCGCAAACGCGCGCGGACTGATTTTGGTTTGTCGGTAACCGGAATTGCGGGGCCAGGTGGCGGGAGCGAGGAGAAACCGGTGGGACTAGTTTATATCGCACTCGCCGACGACGCGCACACCGAACATCGCAGGCTCATGATTCCCGGCGACCGCCAACTCATCCGCTGGCGCGCGTCACAAGCCGCGCTTGATCTGTTGCGAAGAAGGCTGATTTAGTCTTGAGTCAAGAAGCGACGTTCCAGATTTTGAGGGGACCGTCGAGCGTGGAAAATAGCGAGAACGATTATTCGGTCCACTTCTGGCAAGAAATATATTGAGTACGGAAAACGTTGCAGGACGACCCTACGAACTTGCCCACGAACCTGCCTGAATCGGTGAGGCTGGTTAGCTATTCTTTCAAGGTTCTCTTCAATTTCAATCCTAAAGTCTCTACCAAGTCCCACTCGTTTGTTTTCGTACCACGAGACTGATTCATCGAGTTCGAGCTGAGCAACGCGACGAAAGACTAAAGGAAGGAGCATTAGCTCTTCCCATACTTGGTTTCAAGATCAGACTTGACCGTCTCCCACGCGACAACGTCGTCAGGATTCTTCTCGTGTGCCGCCAGTCGGCGATCTAATTCCTCGGCCTGTGCAGTCGTCACTTCGGGCTCATAACCGTCCTGGATAATGCTTTCCCAAAGCGCTTCTGCCAGTTCGATTCGCTCAGACAGAGGCAGACTTTTTGCGGTGTCTAATATATTCATTGTCATGAAGGGAGTGTAAAACGCAGCTTGTTTGAAAACAAGAGCGGTGGTCGCTGACAGTCCCCCGGATT
Organism: Acidobacteriota bacterium; assembly: GCA_046726155.1. Classification (GTDB taxonomy): domain Bacteria; phylum Acidobacteriota; class Blastocatellia; order Pyrinomonadales; family Pyrinomonadaceae; genus PSRF01. The sequence continues at coordinate 19,126 of JBKOZZ010000119.1, read as the reverse complement.
TGCAGAGTACTTTGCATGATTAATCTCGCGTTAGCTCCGAGACTGATCGTCACGCGCCGGCCGTTCGATTGATTAGACTGCGCGATTAATGTCAAAATCGGGTCAGCAGAGGGACTTTCTTTCAAAAGCACCACTTTGGATAGCTCCCACTGAACCATCCCTGAACAAGGGAAAGTTGTCGAAGGGAAGAAATGATTTTCTCACCAATCAATAACCAGACCGCGCGTTTATCGATTTGTATGACCTCAACTTCTAACGTGATCTTGCTACCGCATCTGACTTCATAGCCATGTTCCTCAATCATCATGATTATAGGCACCAGTAGGGTCCCCTGGGCAACAACTTGTTGCTCGCTGTGTCGGTTGCTATAGTGCCAGTTTCCTTTCATTCCGAACTAACTGCGCGATGGAGTAAATGCTAGCTTGCAACCTGCGGCTGTCATCGTCATTGCTTACCTGCTTGGCTCGATACCGTTTGGTTATCTGCTCGTGCGTGCGATGCAAGGCGCCGATGTCCGCGAAACAGGTTCAGGTGGCACGGGCGCGACGAATGTCTCGCGGCGCGCGGGAAAGGCTGCAGGCTTAATTACGTTGCTGCTCGACGCGCTAAAGGGTGCGGCAGCCGTTGCGATTGCGAAACTAATTGTGGGTGCGCCGATCTTCGGTGCGGTCCGACATGTTAGTTCGATTATTGAAAACGCCGAGTGGTGGGTCGCAGCCGCGGCGATTGCGGCGATCGTTGGACACATCTTTCCCGTTTGGCTGCGCTTCCGTGGTGGCAAAGGCGTAGCCACGGGAGTCGGTGTATTCCTAATGCTGGCGCCCATCGCGGTTGCATTCGCGGCTCCTGTCTTCTTAGTGGTTGTGATGTTGACGCGTTACGTTTCACTCGGTTCGATCCTCGCGGCCGTTGTCATTCCGCTGTTCGTGTTTTTGCAGCACACATTCATGCGGCCGGTTGAATCGCTGGCGCCTATCATGAGCGCGGCGGTGGTAGGAGCGGCGTTGATTGTGTTTGCGCATCGAGAAAACATCAGAAGATTGAGGCTAGGGACTGAAAACAAATTCAAATGAGCTTTCGGCAAACCGTTCGCGCCTGCGGCGCTCATTGCGGGCGGGAAGCCCGCGGTCCCATTGGTTGAAATGAAGCGTGTTGCTGTCATCGGTGCGGGCAATTGGGGCACGGCGCTGGCAATCGTTGCCGGGCGTGCGGGCCATAGCGTTCATGTTTGGTCCCGCAACGGTGCGGTGGTCGAATCGATTAATAGCGCCCATGTGAATCCGGTTTATCTGAGCGGGGCTTTGCTTGCTGACAGCGTTCGTGCGAGCAGGAACCTCGCGGAGGCAGTCAAGGCAGCGGAGTTGGTCATAGTTGCCGCTCCCTCTCATGCGGTGCGCGGCCTGCTCACAACCATGGCGCCGGCACTAAAAAAAGAAATGATTGTTGTCAGCGCGACGAAGGGAATTGAAATTGAAACCGGCAAACGCATTTCCGAGGTGTTGGCTGAGGTCGTTCCGGAGGCAACTCGTCCACGGTTCGTTTGTTTATCCGGACCTTCGTTTGCGAAAGAAGTCGTTGAGAATCACCCCACTGCGGTCGTGGTAGCTAGTGAAGATCGCGATGCGAGCCGCATAGTTCAGTCTGAATTGAGTTTTGACAGCCTACGTCTCTATACAAACGATGATGTGATTGGCACGGAACTTGGCGGTTCCATAAAGAACGTCATGGCGATTGCGGCCGGCATGGTTGCCGGACTTGGCTTTGGTTCAAATAGCATTGCCGCCCTAATCACGCGAGGGCTTGCCGAGATGACGCGGCTGGCACTAACCGAAGGCGCGAAACGGGAAACGCTAATGGGTCTGGCTGGATTGGGCGATCTGGTCCTAACCTGCACCGGGAATCTCTCGCGCAATCGTTTTGTTGGTCAGGAACTTGGGAAGGGTCGAAGCCTTAAAGACATCACCGCGAACATGAACGAGGTCGCCGAGGGCGTCAGAACCGCGCTAGCCGTGAAGCAACTTGCGGATCGCACCGGAGTAGAGATGCCCATTACCAATGAGGTGCATGCGGTAATCTATGAAGGAAAATCGGCATCGAACGCAGCGAACGAACTGATGACGCGGCCTTTGCGAGATGAAGGTAATCAGTGATCATGTAGGGCCGATTGATGGTGCTAACACAGTGATTGGGAAACTAGCGCTCGCGGAAAACATATATGCCGGTTGCCAAAGACGAAAAGGTACTCGCCGCAAATAGGGCTGCCTACCACGAATACCACATCCTGGACAAGTATGAGGCCGGTATTGCGCTTACGGGAACAGAAGTGAAGAGCGTGTTGGCAGGCCGCGTCCAACTAAAAGAAGGTTATGTCGCTGTGCGAGAAGGGGAGGTGTGGTTGTTTAATGCCCACATTTCCCCTTATTCTCATGGTAACCGCGAAAACCACGAGCCACTCCGAACGCGAAAGTTGCTATTGCACCGGCGCGAGATTGAGCAATTGGACCAGGCGGCCGTCAAGCAGGGAATGACGTTGGTGGCAACGCGTATTTATCTGAGGAACCGCCGGATCAAAGTCGAAGTCGCAGTGGCCCGCGGAAAGAAGATGTATGACAAGCGTGAAACCGAATTGCGGCGGACGGTTGAAAGAGAGACACGCGCCCAACTCAAGGAGCGCAATAGATGAAGCAGTCTTAAGAAGGAATCAGTAGGAGTAATCGCTAAAAATGCAAATTGAAAGCACGAATGGTTCCTATCGGGACCTTAATGTTCAAGCTCTGGCTGTTGCCGTCTTTAAAGACGAGAAGGCAGACGATGGTTTTCTCAAAGACCTCGATTCAATTACGGGCGGCATGATTAAGTCAGTAGTTGATTCGGAAGAGTTGAAGGGGAAAGACGCTGAAACAGTTTACCTTCACTTGGTCGGAAAAAGTGAGCTTAAGGCGCAACGCCTGCTGTTGGTGGGCGTTGGCGAGCGGGGCGATTACACTCCGGCGCAGGTGTCTCAGATGGCCGGAACCGCTGTGCGCGCGCTACGAGGAAAAAATGCCAAGTCTATTGCGATTGTTCCCCGGCTCGAGGGAAATCCGGAAGAAATCGCCTCCGTGGTCGTTGAGGGTTCTGTCATGGCGTTGTTTGACCCGGACAAATACCGTACGACGGATAAGGAAGAACGGCAGATTGAGAAGCTCATAGTTGTGCTCGATGGCGCTGATGACACCGGCATTAAGCGAGGGATTGAACGCGGCAGAATCATCGGAGAGTCCGTGAACTTCACACGCGATCTTGCAAACGAGCCGGGCGCTTACATGACGCCGACGAATATGTCGGAACGCGCCCGTGATGTGGCGAATGAGTTTGGCCTCAGTGTGGATGTGCTTGATGAAGCCCGCATGGAACAAGAAGGTATGGGGTCCTTGTTGAGCGTGTCGCACGGTTCGGATGAGCCCGGAAAACTGATCATACTGAAGTACACGCCGCCCAACGCAGCCGAGAACGAAGACTTACTGGCGTTTGTTGGGAAGGGGATAACCTTTGATTCCGGCGGCATCTCGCTCAAGCCGGGCGAGAACATGGAGTTGATGAAGTATGACATGACGGGCGGTGCGACGGTAATAGGAGCGATGCGCGCGATTGCTCAGTTGAAGCCGTCTATTCCGGTGCTCGGCGTTGTTCCCTGTGCCGAGAATCTCCCATCGGGTAAAGCCACCAAGCCCGGAGATGTAGTGCGAGCAATGACCGGAAAAACGATTGAAGTAATCAACACCGATGCCGAAGGCAGGCTGATTCTCGCGGACGCCATTGCTTATGCAAAGAAACTTGGCGCCACCCGGATCATCGACATGGCCACACTTACCGGAGCAGTCTCAATTGCGCTCGGCGATGTTAATGCCGCCGTACTTGGTACCGATCAGGAACTAATCGAAGAAATAATCGTGGCGGGAAAAGAGGCTGGCGAAAAGTTTTGGCAGTTGCCGTTAGACAAAGAGTATTCCAAACAGATTAAATCGGACATCGCTGATATCAAGAATGTCGGCGGACGAAAAGCCGGGACGATTACTGCGGCGGCGTTTCTTAAAGAATTTGCGGATGGTGTTTCATGGGCGCATCTGGATATTGCCGGCACGGCCTGGGGTGACGAAGCCAAGCCCTATCGGGCGAAAGGGCCCACCGGCATCGCTGTGCGGACGTTGGTACGAATTGTGGCCCGCGCGGCCCTGAAGTGTGATGAGGCTTGATAGTGCAAGGTGTATTCAGTTGTGAACATCTACTGTCCTCATTAGTAAACACCAGCTCAAGCCTCGGTGGCAGCAGAACGAATTTTGTTGAGCTTTCCCAAACTTCTCCCAATGGCATTGGAGTTGATAGAGAAGTGACAAAAGCCAGAGGAGCGGCGAACCCCTCATGAAAAACGTCCTCGCCCCCCTCGACGGCCGCTCGAGGAATTGTCGGACAGCCGCTTCTCTGGCCCCCTCGGAACCCCTCTCCCCGCAGTCAAAATCTCTCCTTGTCACAACTGGCCTCAGAACGGGCATAAAGTGCTATAATTCAAGCGACTTTCGTCAGGGTAAACGACCGCCGTCTCATTTGTTTCAAGGAGTCGCAAACGCGCGGTGACTAATTACTACAAAGTTCTCGGAATCAGGCAATCGGCCTCGAGGTCGGAAGTAAAATCGGCTTATCGAAAGCTTGCGAGGCTGCGTCACCCTGACGTCAACGGTGGTTCGGAAAAGGCCGCTCGAGAATTCGCGCTTCTCTCAAAGGCTTATCGGGTATTGATCGATCCTCAGGAAAGAGCCTACTACGACGAGCAACTGACAGCGCAGTCTAATAGCGGCTATTCCATACTCCATTCAAACAATCCTCATGCGCAGAGAGCACGAAATCTAGCCGTGCAGGCCCGCTGGGATAAGGTTGTCAATGAAGTTCTCGAAAGAGACCGCCAGGAGGGCCGGGAGCGGCAACGCGCTGTATTTACTACCGTCTCGCTATTCCTTTCCACGTTTTTTGTTGCGATGATCAAACCACACTTGTGGGAGACTTTTGACTACTTTGGACGAGCGATCGTTTTAACGCTTTTTGTCATAGGTGTCTGGCATCTGGCGACAAGGTTGCGGGAATACTTTGCGCACTACACATATACGCCAAAGCCGATTCAGGATTCCATAATGCGCGACGAAGAGAAACCAGAACAACCGTTTACTCGATTCTCTGCATACACGTTCCTGTTGGTTGGCTATGCACTTAGCATCTGCGTAGGGCTAATAATCGGTTGGCATGCACAACAATTTTTCAGTGGTTTCGCGCAACTATTTCGCCATATGGAAGTGGGCCATTCAAACGTTCTTGTTTATTCTTCGACGATGCTGCTTATTCCCGACCTGGTCGTTTACCCTCCTATCGCGGTCCTGATTGTGGACTCTATGCAGGCTTTAACTTCGCGGATGGACTAAGGCCGGGCAAGGCGATTCTCGGCGTACCTCAAAATGAAGGATTCCGGAAAATATCGCGGAGTGCCGCGGATTGTAGCTGTGGTTCTCGTTGTTGTTCTCTCGCTGGCAACAACAGGCGTTTTTGCAGTGGTTCCCTCCAAGCAGGACAGGATAACCAGCCAACATTTAACGCCGCTGCAATTGGAGATTGAAAAGCAACGGCTGCGTTTGAGCTCGGCGGAAGTTGAAGATCGCCGGGAAGCTCTGACGCGGTTAGGTTCGTTGCACCATCCCGAGGCTTCAAGAGTAGCAGTTTCCGCTTTACGCGACCCTTCGCCAATCATTCGAGCTACAGCGGCGTCCTCCGTTCTGTCTTTACCCGCGGAGGAAAGTGCTGCAAGTTTACTACCTCTTTTAATTGACAAGGATGAGTTCGTGCGCCAGCAGGTAGCTTATGCTCTTGGTCAGACGCGGAGCCGTGGAGCTGTTGCTGCCCTTATAGAACGACTGACCGACAAGAAGGATTCGGTGAGAGGAAGTGCCGCAGTTGCCCTCGGTCAAATCGCGGATCCCGCTGCGGTGACTGCTTTAGCTGCAGTTTTGAATCCCCAGCCAGGATCGACGCCCGCGAAAAAAAATAAGAAAGCTAAACGTGAACAGAATGCGTTTGTGTTGAGAGCAGCAGCACACGCTTTGGGACAGATAGGCGACCACGCGGGCTTGCCTGCATTGATTGGCGTACTGCAGGATGAGAAAGCCGAAGATGACGTCAGAAGAGAAGCTGCAATCGCACTTGGTGCGATTGGCGATTCGGCTGCAATTCCCGCTCTGCGCAACGCACTCACGGCCCGCGATCCATACCTTGCTCAGGCAGCTCACCAGGCAATACGCAGGATTTCCAGGTTGAACAACATCAGAAGCATTTAAAAGTAACGCGGGACCTCAAAAAGTTGAAAGCGCCGAACCACTTCTGAAGTGGACGGCGCTTTCGCTATCTCGGATAAAGAAAGTTTAGCTTTCGGTCTTTTCGCCGCGACTCTGGCCCTTCTTGGCAGCCTTTGTTGCTTGCGGGATCGGCAGGCCGACACCTCCCGATAACGATTCAAGTACTTCCGGCTCTTCGTCTTTCGGCGCCGGCAGATCATGAATAAGCGCCCCACCCGAACTCTTCGAGAAGATCAGTTTGTGGCTGTACTCATCAAGGTCGACATGGACTAAATCACCCAGTCCAATCTGGCCTGTCGCTACGAGATTAGAAAGAGGGTAAACAAGGAACCGCTCAACCGAGCGCTTCAGATGCCGCGCTCCATATTTAAAGTCCAAACCTTCCTTCAGCAGCGTGTCTTTCGCAGTATCGGAACATTGGAAAACGAACTTGGTTCCCGCTGATTGCATGATCCGATCCTGTACCGCCTGCAGTTCCAATTCCAAAATCTGGCGCAGGTGATGTTCCTTCAGCGAGCGGAAGACGACTACTTTGTCGATGCGATTCATGAATTCCGGCGAGAATTTTCGTCGCGCTGATTCAACCGCTGTCCGGTAAATCTTATGATCCACATCGGTGTCATTGGGGTTCTTCGCACCTTTGCCAGGCGCAAAGCCAATACCACCCGAGATGAGTTCTGCCATTTCTCTGGCGCCAAGGTTAGACGTCAGCACAACCATGCAGCGCGAGAAATCCACGCGCCGGTTATCACCAAGGGTCAACGTGGCTTTGTCCAAAATACCCAGCAGTAGCTGCCAGAGGCTGTCCGAAGCTTTCTCGATCTCGTCAAACAGAATGAGCGAGAGCTTCAGTTCATCTGTATGCATGCGATCGAGATTTTCCTGTGTCAGCATCGGAGAGGTCTCGCGGTGACCGAGATATCCCGGAGGCGAGCCAATCAATTTCGCAATTTCGTGCGAATGCTGAAACTCCGCGCAATCAATCTTCACGATCGCGTTAGCGTCGCCATATAAAACTTCCGCCGCGGCTTCAATAACGCGAGTTTTTCCCGAGCCGGTGGGGCCCAGAAAGAGCATCGTGCCGATTGGCCGGTTAGGGGGGTTCATGCCGGCCAGAAATATCTGATAAAGGCCGCTCATGCGCCGCACTGCGCGCTCTTGACCCACGATGCGGTCGGATAACCGCTGCTCGAAGTCCTGGGCGCGCGGACTTTTCTGATCAGGATCCAGGAAGACTGTGCCCATAGTTTTGTGTAGTTTGTCTAACTCCATTTCCGAAATCATGCTCGCCCTCCTTGCATGCGCGAGAGCTTTCTAAACCTTCCCGATGCCCTCTGTTCGGCTCGGCCGTTATTGGCCTACCTTCGATAATGCAAGGAACGATCCGTTCACTTTTTTGATGCGCCGGTTGTTAGCTTTGTTTGCTACTGAGCAGCTTGCGCCGCATAACACCGTGACAATGACGGATGCTATATATACGACACGCGCAGAAATGTCATCACAAAATATTGGGAGGACATGAAATAACGTTGTGTTTTTTGGCATTTCGCGGCACATCAGCGCTGACAATTCATGTCAGAGCCTGGCTGCCAATAAATGTTTTTAGCGTGAAGAGAGAGGGAAGTGAGGAGTGTCAGGCTGCACCTTTTAGAGCGGACATCCACCAAAAGGTCACGGCGAAATAAGTAGCTTGATTTCCCTAATCTGAGAACCGAAACTAGCGGTCGATTTCCAGGCTCAGTCGTAATACTCCAGACCTAAGTGTGTAATCAGATCCTCGCCGCGAAGGTAGCGCAAGGTGTTCTTGAGTTTCATCAGTTGGATGAAAACGTCATGTTCGGGATAGAGACCCGGCGCGGTCTGAGGCGATTTGAAATAGAAGGAAAGCCACTCCTGAATGCCCTTCATTCCGGCCCGTTGGGCCAAATCCAGAAACAATGCGAGGTCGAGCACGATTGGCGCCGCCAGAATTGAGTCGCGACAGAGGAAATCGATCTTGATCTGCATCGGATAGCCTAGCCAACCGAAGATATCAATGTTGTCCCAACCCTCTTTGTTGTCGCCGCGCGGCGGATAGTAGTTGATGCGAACAACGTGGGAGAATTCTTTGTAAAGTTGCGGATAAACCTCAGGCTGAAGAATATATTCGAGGACGGACAGCTTCGACTCTTCCTTTGTTTTGAACGATTCAGGATCGTCCAGGACTTCGCCGTCGCGATTACCGAGAATGTTAGTTGAGTACCAGCCGCCCAGCCCCAGCATTCTCGCTTTTAGTCCGGGAGCGATGATGGTCTTCATCAGCGTTTGCCCGGTCTTGAAATCCTTGCCGCAAATGGCAAGGTTGTTTTCTTCGGCGAGTGTCCGCAGAGCGGGAATATCAACAGTTAGATTAGGCGCGCCGTTGGCAAAAGGGATGCCCGACTTCAAGGCGGCATAGGCATAGACCATTGAGGGCGCGACCGATTTATGGTTATCACGCATTGCCTGCTCAAAAGACTCGAGCGTCTTGTGAACGGGATGCGGCTTGAGAAAGATTTCGGTGGAGGCCGCCCAAATCATTACCACTCGTGAGCAGCGATTCTTACGCTTCCATTCTGCAATCTCATCAATTAGCTGTTGCGCCAGCTTAAACTTATTGGCGCCCGTTTTGACGTTTGTGCCGTTGAGGCGCTTCACGTAATTCTGATCGAAGACCGCCTTCATCGGTTTGATCTTCTGAAGCGGGGATTTCAGTTGCTTCAGCAGATCTTTCTCGAGCACGCCGGCGTGCATGGCTGCTTCGTAAGCTGAGTCTTCAAAAATGTCCCATGCCCCAAAGACGAGGTCTTCCAGTTTTGCCAGCGGCACGAAGTCCTTAATAAGGGGCACACGATTGTCAGTTCGCTTGCCGAGGCGAATGGTGCCCATCTGCGTCAAACTACCAACCGGCTGTCCGATTCCTTTCTTTACAGCTTCAACCCCCGCGATGAAAGTGGTACTAACTGCGCCGAGACCAACCAGCAGTACTCCCAGTCTGCCTTTCGGTTCGATAACATCGGCGCCTTGTCTAACTGGCATTTATCTTTTCTCCTATCCAACGAGTTGTGCTGCGAATGATACAGATGCAAGTCCTTGCTGTCATCTGGAGGCATTTTGTAGGGGTGCAATGGGGTGTGCGGTGGTTACGGAACCTGGACCGGTAGCAACAAGGCCCTGGAACCGGTCGCTAACGCTCCCGGTTCTGTAATGAGTGGCTCTCCAGTGACAATTGGTTTCGATGTCGCACCATCGTAGCCGGGTCATTTGCGATCAGTGCTTTGACAGACAGCACGCGTGCACGCGTTATCCACTCAGAATCGTCAACAGTCCATACCACAATCTCCAATCCCTCTCGCCTGCCTTTCTCGACTAGGCGCGGGCGGGCGAGTGTGTGGTGAAGCGCGATTTCATCGGCCCCAACACCGAGAGCGAGCTCCACCATCTTGAGTCTGTGCACAGTCGCGATTGGGCGGGATAATCTTGGTTCGAAGAGGGCGGCGGTGCGAATCCGCGGATCAATTCTTTTGACCTCAGCAATGGCACCGAGATCAAAACTCTCAAGGACTACTCGTTTCGCCATTCCAGAGTCATGCGACAGTCGCACCACCTGGGCGGCCAGCGCAGCTCCTTCTCCCGCATCGCATTTCATCTCGATGTACAGAGCGCACGTGTTTGAACTGAAGAGATCGAAAACTTGAGCCAGTGTCGGCAGCTTCTCGCCGGCAAAAGATGGTGCTCTGGTTTGTGTGTGCCCAGTAAACCAATGCCCCACATCAACCTTGACCAGCTCCCCAGCCGAAAGCTCTGAAACAAGGCGATCCATCAATCCGGTCCGTTTGAGGGACGCGTCATGGATAACTACCGGTACGTGGTCGCGCGAAAGCCTGACGTCAAATTCAATGCCGTCCGCGCCATCGCGAATTGCGCGCGAAAATGCTGTCAACGTGTTTTCAGGAGCGACGGCTGAGGCTCCGCGGTGACCGAGGATAAGAGGTCTTGACGTCATGAGCTGTCACAACGGAGCGAGTGCCCCTGATTTTCCATTTCTCATTTTCATTTTCCATTTGCCATTGGTGAATTCAAGTTTCAAGCACAACTCAGCTACAGACCAGAACAGCGACGACACGGGTAACATCCTGATGAGGACAAAGGTCAATATTGGTCGACTGTTACTGTCTTGGGTTCAAAGTTCGCGAGCTGCTGCACTTCAAACTTGAATTCGCGAATGGAAAATCTTCGAAGTTCTTCAGTTACCGGCAAGGGATTCTCGTGAGGTCGGATTTTGTATTTTTCGCAGCGTAATATCAAACGTGCCATATCTGTTTTTGATGCGAGCGCTTACCGGAATACGCCTATTGTCGTTAGTAAACCAAATCGAAAAGCGGCCTTCGCTTGGGATCATTCGACCGAGGCCAAACACTTCCGGGTCTGCTCGCAAGGTCTCGACGCGGCCAAGTGGGGTCTTCATACGACTCTTCTCTACTACCCGCACCGGAACCTGATAGACCCTTCCCGAATCGCTAACTGTAATCTCCAAAGTTTTTCCAAGCTCGAGTGGTTGCGTTCGTAGGTAGTAGATCGCCGATAACAAGTCTTGCACCTGACCCGCAAAGATGGCGCTAGACTCTCGACCGGTATCTGAAGGATTGTTTGGATCGTGCTCGGTCCAAATCACTTTTCCTTTATCATAAACGGTCTCGCTGATTCTCAAGCGCTTGCCCTGCTGATCTATCTTTTTTGTTTTTTTGAGAGTGAACAACGGGGGTTCAACAATCGATTCGATCTGTTCGCGAAAATGCAGATTAAAAAGCTTGCTGAAGAAACCCCGGCTCGAAACATCACCGGTGAGCTTTAGTGAATAGGCTCCGACTGTATTTTCACTGGAACTGCCATTGACTGTTTTCTGCAAAGACGGTTCCCGACTGGCAGTGAAACGAAAGTCGGCGATGTCCATCTTCTTTAAGAGAGCTCGAGAAAACTCAGCCACGTAAACGAGTTCTTCACCTGGCTCAAACGGAAGCGAACGAATAGGGCCGGGACTCGGGGATACAGTAGCAGTCGGGGTTCCGGTGGTATTTTGCGCGAAGACGAAACCGCCAATCGGGAAAATGGCGGTGAGTGTGAAGGCGAGAATCAGAACTACACTGCCCACCACGAATCTTTGAGTTTGTTTCTTCATTTCCAAAAATAGGCTTTGAAAACCAGCAGCCCCCAGGCGATCAAGAGACCAAGGGCAGCGCGATATTCTCGATATCTCAGGTAGAGTCCGCGATCGAATCCAACCTTCGACTGCTCGCTGCGATAAGGCGTCAACCGCGGCAAAAAGAGCGGCACTGCCGCCGCGTACGCTTTAAAACTTTCACCAAAAAGTTGTGCCAGCGTCGCGGATTCGACGCGCATTACCGGCAAATAGATGCCAAGAAAGAGTGCCGCGAAGAGGATTCCGAGCCACCACCTGCCCGAGCCTATTGTGAATCCGAGGCCCAGAATAAAGCTGCCCAGGTAGAGAGGATTGCGCGTGTAGGCATAAGGTCCCGAGATAGCCAGGGCGTCGTTTTTTCTAATGTGACCGGAAGCCCAGGCGCGCAGCAAAACTCCAAAGAGAGAAACCACAGCGCCCGCGACCAGGGTCGCCGGACGCGGTTGCGCGAACAGAATAAAGAGTGCCGCGCACATAAACCCAAGTGGTACGCGCCAGCGTTGTATCCATGTTCCTTCTGTAGGCAAAATTGATCTAACTCCTCACCAGGACCGATGGAAGATTTTCCATTTGTCATTTTCCATTTGTCATTTGCCATTCGTTAGACAACAGCGTGCTGCTGCCTTCAAAACGGTTGCGTCGCGGTGCTGAATGACAGCGGCTGCCGACGATGACAAATGAAAAATGTCAAATGACAAATGGAAAATCTTCTTCTGCTTACCTCGCCCCAACTCCAAAAAACCGGCTTAGCGCAAGGAGACCAGCCTATCGACAGGCAGGAACGCCTGTCTGGCCTGCAATCTTTTTCCTACCGCCTGAAACACTCGCTCCACTTCGATGTCCATACAGATCCACTTGGAACAAGCGCGGCGATGGCAATCCGTGCGACAGTCGATATCAACCCGTTCGACACAGATATCGGCCGCGCGCAGACTTCCATTGCGCCACCATTCCGTGGGGCCGAAAAGCCCAACGATGGGTGCGCCAGCGGCGATGGCCAGATGCGTCGGCCCGGTGTCTCCGCCCACATAGACCTGCGTCCGTTTGGCGAGTTCGTAAAAACCCTTTAGCGAAATGTTAACCGCGCGAGCTTTTCCCGACTGACTTGACTGCAGAACCGTCTCGGCCAATTCCGTCTCGCCGGGCCCGTGGGTTACGAGGGAGTGGAGGCCGTAGTGTGACCAAAGTTCATCCGCCAACCGGCCAAATCGTTCCGCGCTCCAGAGCTTTGTGGGCCAGCCGCCACCCGGATTCAGTATGGCGTAGTTGCTTGCCCCAGGGGCGGCATTCAAAGCCTCAGCCTCGTGAGTGGAATTGGTTGCGATGGGAAACTCAAACTCGTTAGGGTCATCAGAAATCGAAATTCCTAACGCGCCACTGGTAAGAGCTAAGTTTTTTCGGATAACATGCGAATTTTCGGATATGCGAATTGACTTCGACAACAGCACCCGGCTGGCAGGCTCACGCAACGACTGGCGTGAGAACCCAAAAACACGATGCGCGCCGGAAAGGCGCGCAATTGAGGCGGACTTGAGTAGTCCCTGAAAATCTAAAGCTAAATCGAAGGCCGAGGCGCGAAGCCGACGTAACTGCTGGCGCGGTGCCCGCAGCGTCTCCCCAGACATCAACCCGCGCCTCAGGGCCTTCGTGTCGACTTCGATGAGGCGATCCAGAAGCGGGTTGTCTCTTAAAATTTCTGAAGCTCGACGTTCTACTACCCAGGAGATTTCGGCGTGAGGCAGGGCCTTCCGAATTGCCGCCAGGGCGGGGAGGGTGTGAACGATGTCGCCGATGCTGCCGAGTTTTACGATAAGAATTCGCATGGTAGGACAGACTCTCCAGTCTGTCTCAAAACCGACAGGCGGGAATGCCTGTCCTACTGAAAACGCCGGATTAGCTCCGAAGTTGAATGATCTTTAGGATCCCCGACAATTCGCACGCTGCCTCCATAAGATCGTACCACATCGCGCTCGGGAACAGTTTCCTCCGTATAGTCGGTGCCCTTGGCATGGACGTCCGGCCTGATCGCGAGAAGTAGTTCCGTCACCGTGGGCTCGTCAAAAATCGTTACGAGGTCAACCGCTTCGAGTGAAGCAATCAACTCGGCGCGATCCTGTTCGGATAGTATTGGGCGACCGGCGCCCTTCAATCGGGCGACTTGCGAGTCTGAATTGATTCCCACTACCAACAAGTCGCCGAGAGCACGCGCTGCCTGGAGGTAGCGCACGTGACCGGCGTGCAAAACGTCGAAGCAGCCGTTGGCCAGGACTATTTTAGTGCCTTTCGCCTTCTCCGCGGTGATGCGAGCTACCAGCGCCTCGCGATCGAGGATTGGCGAAGTTGCTTCATTCTGGTTAGCGGGTTTCGAGGTCATCAGGTTTAGGATGGTTCGGAGTGGAGCACCGAGTTCTCAAGTTCCTCACGCGTAACTGAGGCCGTGCCACGCTTCATAACAACAAGACCGCCGGCGTAATTCGCTAGTCGCGCCGCGTCCGGAAAAGAAGAGTCGGAAGCCAGCGCCAATGTATAGGCAGCCATCACGGTGTCGCCCGCACCGGTAACATCGACGGGCTCATGCCCTCCTACGGCATCAAGGTGAATCGCCGCCACGCCATCTTCAAGCAGCATCAGTCCGTTGCTGCCGCGGGTCACCAGCAATGCGCGATATCCCAGACGCTCTCGCAATTCCTCACTCGCAGTTTCCAACTCGTTCACCTGAATGAACTGCCTGCCCAGTAGCTGCTCAACTTCATCCTGGTTCGGTGTTGCCGAAGTAAAGCCTGGGAAGTTTGAGAGCTGAAAACGCGAGTCAACCAGCACGGGAATTTTTCGCACCGCGGCCGCATCCCGTGTTAACGAAGCCATCTCAGCATCCGCAACCCTGTAATTGTAATCAGAGATGATCACGGCGGCCGTAGTTTGGACGCGTTCCCTGACTCTTTCGCGCAACCGGACGCGCAACTCGGGATCGTTTAGCGGTACGCCCTCATAGTCGATTCTGATCACTTGTTGGCGGGTGGAATGTAATTGTCCCGCAAGTATTCGCACCTTCGTGGTGGTTCGTAACGCGGGAGACGTTAACACGCCCTCGCAGTCGACGCCGGCAACATTCAGCTTCTCTACCAGAGCGCGTCCCGCTTCGTCTTCACCAGCTACGCTGATGAGCGAAACCTTCGCGCCGAGCGAGGCCAGGTTCAGAGCGCAGTTTGCGGCGCCTCCAGGCACTGTCTCCGTATGCTCATGGCGAAGTATAAAGACGGGCGCTTCACGCGAAACGCGATTGATAGCACCGTAAACAAACTGGTCCGCGACCGAATCTCCAACCACCAGTATCCGCCGTTGCGGAAAACGTCTGACGATATTTATCAGGCGCTCCTGCAACAATGTTCGCTCGACGGTCAATTTGTTCCTCCGAATTTTGAAGTTCGCTGACCTGTTAGCCTTAGTCAGTCGCGACCTGTAACGACCAGTGAATTGAAAATTAAGCCAGGAACGGGGGTCGGGCCGGCACGGGCCAAAGCGGCGGCAGGCGGGATGCCCGGCTCGGCTGCCGCGCTGGGATGCTCACGTAGCCGTACTCCAAGGGTGCTCGCTACGCCCTGCCGGCGCTCTCCACAGAACCTGAAACGATAACACGCACAGCTTCCAGTAAGTCTTCAGCGACCACGTCCGGTTGTTCTTTCCAGTCAGCGCGCTGGTGCTCCCACTCGCCGCGTCCGTAGCCGCTTAAAACAAACATTGATTTCACGCCCGCGTTTCTGGCGAGTTCGATATCGCTGTAGCGGTCTCCAACCATCCAGCTTTCTTCAAGGTCGATGTCAAAATCCAGGGCGGCGCGCGAAATTAGTCCCGGCTTTGGCTTGCGGCAATCGCAATCTAAACGGTAGGGGGGGTTGCCGACTGACGGATGATGTGCGCAATAGTAAATTGCATCAAGGCGGGCGTCATTGCCCGCCAGTTGGTTGGTCATTGCGGCGTGAACCTTCTGAATTGTGTCCTCGGAAAAGTAACCGCGCGCAACCCCAGCCTGATTGGTGATGACGATCGCCAGCCAGCCGTTCTCGTTTAGATGTTTGACGGCAGAAGCAGCATAGGGAAACAAACGAAAGCGCGATAAGTGGTTGATGTAACCCACTTCTTCTGAGATGGTGCCATCCCGATCAATGAAAACTGCGCGCCGTTTCATTTTGTTTGGCCGACAAACTTCAGCTTGTCGTTTGCCTCCGCCAAAGTCTGTGAACGCCGGGAATCGACAAATTGGAGTTTGTCGGACAGCAATGCCCGCGCGCGTTCAAAAACATCATCCGGCGCGATTGCGGTCATGCAGCGATGATCGATGGGACAGTCACGCAACATACACGGCGCGCAGTAAGGAGGCTGCCGCACAATCTCTCCGTATTGCGAAAAAGGCCGGGTCGTCAGCGGATTGGACGGACCAAAGATGACAAGCGTGGGACGCCCGAGCGCGGCCGCAATGTGCGCCGGTCCAGTGTCGTTCGTTATGAGTAGATCGACTTGAGTAAGGATGGCGACGAGCTCTGCAAGATCAGTCTGTCCGGTTAGGACAACAGGCTGATTGCGCATCCGCCCGCTCACCTCGCGCGAAACCTGCAGCTCCGCAGGAGATCCAATCAGGATGACTTCCACGTGCAGGTCGTCGATGAGCCGGTCGCCAAGCGCGGCGTAGCGTTCGGCTGGCCAACGCTTAGCTCGACTGTTGATTGACCCGGGACAGAGCGCAACGAGGGCGCGGCTATCGCTGGTGATTCCGACTCCGTGGGTGCGTAGAAAATCTCGCGCTGCCGCTTTTCGGCCACTTGAGATTTCCAAAGAGGCATCGGGTTGGGTGTTAAGGAAAGTCTGCTCGTGTTTGATAAGCCGTTCGAGTTGCGCAACGATGTGCAAGTAGTAGAAGACTTCATGTTTGGAGCTGCGCCATTCGGGTAATTCCAAAGGGTGCGTGAGCAACGGCTGCCGGCCATCGGTTGCGTAGCCAATTCGCAACGGCACGCGCGCCAGGGAAGCAACCAGTGCAGTCTCCAGAGAATTAGGGAAGAGAACGGCGAGGTCGAAACTGCGCTTGCGCCACTCGCGCACCTGCTGCACGACTGAACGCAAACCGCTGCCGTCATGGACCTGCAACTCATCGATAAAATCCGCGCCGGCAAACAACCCCTTGGCCCAGGCGCGCGTGGCGAGTGTAATGTTCGCCTCAGGGAATAGACGCCGGATTTCGCGCAAGGCAGGAATAGTCATCACCGCGTCGCCCACCCAATTGGTTCCGCGAATGACGATGCGTTCAATTATTTTTGCATGCGGTTCAGTCATCTCTAGTTCTTATCAGAACAATTTCCGTTTCTCATTTTCCATTTTGCAGTGACAAATGGAAAACCTGCCTTTCTATGTGCAACAAGACTACAACAAACTACGGAGCCCTTCATCGATCCCAATCTCCGGGCGCCAGGCCAACTGCTCCTGAACGCGACTCAAATCCGAAATGTAATTAACCGGAACCGGGTGCGGCAATGTGTCATCGTCAGCAATCCTGGGTTCAAGCTGAATCATCCTGCCGACCTTGTTTACCAGATCGAGGAGCGTAGCCGCGTTCTCTTTGCCACCGCCCAGATTGTACAGGCCGTGCACGAGTGGCGAATCAATAAACGCTCGACACGCGCGCGAGAAGTCCTCTACATGCAGCACGTCGCGAACAGGATGCCCGCCTAAGGGGAGCCGGATGGGCCAGCCGCGTTTGACGGATTCCACATAGTGCGTGACAAACCCATTTTCATTGCCGGCAGACGGTCGAGCGTAGACCGTCGACATACGGAATATGCAGGCACGAACGTCTCGCTGCCGTGCGTAGTATTCCACGTAGCGCTCTCCGATCAATTTCGACCATTCCAGCGCCGTTTGTCCTGAGTAGTCCGTTGGACAAGTCTCAGGGACTTCAGTGTACGCTTCTGCGTTTGGGCCGTAGACATCTTTCGTGGATGCATAGATGAAAGCCGCACCGGGTCGCAGATGTTTCACGACATTCGCGGCGCCTTCAGCGTTAGTGCGAAAACTCAGCTCTGCGCCCGCCGGGTCTTTGTCCAAGTAGGCGGCAAGGTGAATGACGGCGTCGTAGTTTGCGACCAGCTTAATGTCTTCCTCGCTAAGAATGTCACGGCCGGAGCGGCGGGAAAAATCATCGGCTGAAAAAAACCGGCGGACATGTGTGCCGAGGTAACCGCTTCCTCCGGTAACAAGGATTTTCATTAATTAGTTCTAAAGTCCAACAGCGACTGTCCAGAGGCCATGGTCTTAAGACGGAGATTTTCCAAGGTCAAATGACATTAGGAAAATCTAGACACGGGTTCGACTTTGGCTAATCGACTTCTTAGGGCCTTTCGTGAGCTCCGTCAATTTCATCAGTGATTCCGCGTGTCCGATGGCGATAAGTATGTCGCCGCCTTCGATTGTGGCCTCGCCGCTGGGATTGAAGAGAATCTCGCCGCTGCTGCGGCGTATACTGACAACAACGATATCCAACTCCGAGCGAATATTTGTTTCGCGTAACTTTTGTCCGGCCAAGATTGACGAGGGCTCGACCTCAAGCTGTTCAAATGCCAGCTCCAACTTGTTAGCCGTGATCGAACCAAGGAAGTCGTCAACCGCCGGCTTCGTCAGGGCCATAGCCATGCGGTGCCCGCCGATGATCGTCGGAGCGACTACGCGATTAGCGCCGGCGCGAATCAGTTTTCCTTCCGCCTGTTCCTCGGCCGCGCGAGCGACAATGTGCAAATGCGGATTCAAGTTACGCGCCGTGAGCACGACGTACACATTGTCGGCATCGTCTGGCAGGCACGCGGCAAGTCCGCGCGCATGCTCAACGCCTGCCTCCCTGAGGCTCTCTTCAAGCGTCGCATCACGCACCAGCACAATCACGCCGAGGTCGGTCAACTCGGTGACTTTCTGAGGGTCCCTCTCGATAACAATAAACGTTTCGGCGCTGCCCAGCAGTGCTCGAATCAGGTGCGAGCCAACGCGTCCTGCGCCGCAGATGATGAAATGGTTTCGCAGTTTACTCATTTTTCGCGACTGCCGGCGCTGGCCAAAGGTTGCAACCAGCTCTGATTGAACTATTGCCTGGACCGTGGTGGTAAGCGCATAGAGCACAACGCCGACACCGGCCAACATGAAAACCGTGGCAAAAATGCGGCCATTTGTCGTGGCGGGAGTCAGGTCGCCGTAGCCCACAGTCGTTACAGTTTGAGCGGCTACGTACAGGCTATCAAGTATCGGCCAGCCCTCGATTAGATGGAACCCGCTGGCGCCAAGGCCAATCACAACTGCCACAGCGGCCAGGGCGAATAGAATTCGGCGATGATTCCCGGCAAAGAAGCGCGGGCCAGTGGGCGTTAAACTCATACCTTAGAAATCGCATCAAAATGCAGGTCTAGTTCTTGTGCCGCAGGACGTTAACCAAAGGGGTGACAGGCTGTCAAACTTTGGAGCGCGCTGAGCTGTTGGGCTTTGGCCGCTGCGACCGCCG
>JBKOZZ010000118.1:0-7819 GCA_046726155.1 Acidobacteriota bacterium | reverse complement strand
GCGCGTCCTCAGTATTGTCGGTCGATCCGTTCGCGCGTTCGACTGCATCCTGAAGCAGTGTGATGATCTTTTCCTCGGCTTCTTCCCAGGTTCCGCGCAGCGTGCAGCCCGCGGCATTGCGGTGCCCGCCGCCGCCAAATTTCTCCGCCACCTTCGCTACGTTCACCTCGCCCTTCGAGCGCAGGCTGGTGCGGTAAACTCCCAGCTCACATTCCTTGAGCATCGCGACGGCCTCCACCTCCCCGACGGTCAGCGGATAGTTAACAAAACCATCAGCGTCTTCGTCAGAGGCCTCGGCAAGGTGCTGCATCTCCAAACTGTGACGCAGCAAGGCGACGTGGCCGGTCGAGTCGCGCCGGGCCGTGGAAAGGACTGCGCCCATCAACTGAATTCTGCTCCAGGGATAACTAGCAAACACAGCCTCGGCCGTTTTGGCTGGTTTCACGCCAGTGCGCAGAAGCTCGGAAGCAACCTTGAAGGTTCGCTCGGTCGTGTTGGAGTAATGAAAGGAGCCCGTGTCTGTAATCAGCGCGGTGTAGCAGCACTCCGCGATTTCCTTCGTCACCCGTATGCCCAAAGCCTTGGCAAGGTTGTAGATCATCTCGCCACACGCGGAAGCGGTCGAGTCGATCCAGTTGATCTTGCCGAAGAGGGCAGTGGTGGCATGGTGGTCGATGTTGACGACGAATTGCTTGTCGAGGTTCAACAAACCGGGACGTGCGATGTCGGAGCATTCTATGACGAACACTCCGTCGTATGATTCATCGGCGGCTGGGGTGACTCTAACGTCTTTAGCGCCCGGCAGTTTCTGATAAGCGTGAGGCACGGGATCCCGCATAATTACTTCCACGTTCTTGTCCAATGCCCGCAGCAACCAGTACAGACCAAGCGAAGACCCCAGACTGTCGCCATCAGGGCGAAGGTGGGAAGTGATCGCAAACTTTCGCTTTTCTTCTATCAGCTCAACAACTTGACTAAGCATAGCAAGCAAGGATGAAGGGTGAAGAATGGAGGATCAAGAATGAACTGAGATGTCTCATGCTTCATCCTTCATCCTTCATCCTTCATCCTTGAGTCATCCTTCATCCTTTCTGTTCCATTCCTGTTCGATTTCCCGCAGTAGCAAGTCAACGCGCTCGCCTTCCTCTTCGACGCGATCCCTGACGAAATGAATCTCGGGTGTACGAGGAAGATTGAGGGAGAGGCTCAGTTGTTTCCGAACGTAGGGAGCGGCGTGACGCAGC
Organism: Acidobacteriota bacterium; assembly: GCA_046726155.1. Lineage (GTDB taxonomy): Bacteria > Acidobacteriota > Blastocatellia > Pyrinomonadales > Pyrinomonadaceae > PSRF01. Next base: position 6,575 of record JBKOZZ010000118.1, on the reverse strand, counting down.
GCATTGAGCGCAAGCCGGTGTTCCTCTTCGTCTCCGGCAACGGTGACAAAAACCTGAGCATCGCGGCGATTGTCAGAAAGGCGAACGTCGGTCACCGTTACCATGGTAAGTCGCGGGTCTTCCAGTTCGTACCCGACAATCTGGGAAATCTCCTCACGAATAATGTCTGCAACTCTCTCTGGGCGACGCATTCTGGGAAAGGATGAAGGCGGAGGGATGAAGGATAGATGATAAACCATTCATCCTTCCGCCTTCATACTTCATCCTTTCTATAACTCTGTGGCCGCGACCTTTTCTACGACATACGCCTCGATCTGATCGCCGACCTTGAGGTCATTGAAGTTTTCCAGACCGATGCCACATTCAAAGCCTTCGCGCACTTCCGACACGTCGTCTTTGAAGCGACGCAACGACGCGATATTGCCTTCCCAGCTAACTACGCCATCGCGGATCAAACGCGCGCGTGCATTACGCCGAATGTTGCCGTCGACCACCATCGATCCACCAACCACTCCGGCCTTGGGAACACGAAAGACTTCGCGCACGTCGGCCTTGCCGATGATCCGCTCTTTTTCAATTGCCTCCAGCATGCCGATCATGGCGGCGCGAATTTCTTCCTCCACCTTGTAGATGATGGAGTGCAGGCGAATGTCGACGCCTTCCTGTTTCGCCAGATCGGCGGCCCGCGCGCCGGGCCTGACATTGAAGCCGATCACCACTACGGCGGAAACGGCCGACCCAGCCTGCGTAGCCGAGGCCAGCAGCACGTCGGATTCTGTAATCGCGCCGACACCCGAACGAATGACTTTCACCTTCACGCGATCAGTGGACAGTTTCTGCAAGGTAGATTTGAGAACCTCGACTGAACCCTGCACGTCCGCTTTAATAACGACGAGCAACTCTTTAACTTCGCTTTCGCCCAACGCTTCAATGCCGCGCTTGGTCGTTTGCAGCAGAGTAGCCTGGCGATTCAGCATCTGCCGATGACCCGAGATTTGCTGAGCGCGGGCGATATCGGCAACTACTTGAAAACTTTCGCCAGCCTGAGGCACGCCTTGCAGCCCGAGGACTTCAACCGGAGTAGCCGGCGCGGCTTCGGTAATCGCCTCGCCTTTGTCATTGAACATTGCGCGCACGCGACCAAAAATCTGGCCGACGATGAATGGCTCATGAATGTGTAAAGTGCCCTGTTGGACCAGCACTGTGGCTACAGCGCCGCGGCCGCGATCCAATTTCGCTTCCAATACCACTCCTGATGCTAAGCGGGTGGGGCTGGCGCGCAAGTTAAGAATGTCTGAAGTAAGCAGGATCGTTTCCAGCAGTGTTTCGAGGTTTTGCCGTTTCTTGGCGGAGACCTGCACCATTTCAGTTTCGCCGCCCCATTCAACCGGATTGAGACCGTGCTTGGCGAGTTCCTGTTTGACGCGGTCTGGATTCGCATCCGGTTTATCGATCTTGTTAATGGCGACAACGATGGGAACATTTGCCGCGCGCGAGTGTTCAATGGCTTCAATTGTTTGCGGCATCACGCCGTCATCCGCAGCAACCACCAACACCACCACGTCGGTGGCTTTCGCGCCGCGGGCGCGCATCAGCGTAAAGGCCTCGTGACCCGGCGTGTCCAGGAATACTACCCGGCGCGTTTCACCAGAATGGTCCGGACTCGGCACTTGCACGCTGTAAGCGCCGATGTGCTGCGTTATGCCGCCAGCCTCGCCCGCCGCCACTTCCGTGGTGCGGATTGCATCGAGCAGGGACGTCTTGCCGTGATCGACGTGGCCCATGACGGTCACAACCGGAGCGCGCGGCAGCTCAACGTCATCTGCATCGGTAGCGATCAGTTCCTCAAATTCCTCTTCGGCCACCATCTCTTCAAAAGGAACGAAGGTAACTTCATAACCAAAGCGCTTGCCAAGATCGACTGCCACGTCGTCGTTGAGAGGTTGATTGATGGTGGCGAAGACGCCGCGTTGCAGCAGCAGGGTCACCACATCCTTGGGCTTAATTCCGAGTTTCTCTGCAAACTCCTTGACGGTCGAACCTTCGATGATGCGTACCGGTTTGAGTTCTCCCGGAATCGCGGGCGCTTCCAGACGACCCGCGATGCGATCTTCGAGAGATAAAGCTTTGGGAGGAGGTATGAAGTCGCCCTTGTCGAAGCGTCCGGCTTTGCCTTCCATTTTTCGTCCACCGCGCGTCGGCGTACGTCGCGAGCGACGGCGGCCCGCATCCGGAGGCGGAATGTAGGTGGTCTGGGGAGTTAGTGTTTCTCCAGGCGTACCCAGTCGTTCGGTCTTTGCTAACGGCGTCCGTTCGCGAACACGAGCGCCACGCTCGGCGCGGTCTCGTGGAGTTACAGAAGGGGGAACTACCGGAGAGGGAGCGCGTTCGCCTGGACGAATACCGGCGTTAAGCGCAGCCACAGTTGGACGCAATACTCTGACCTGGCGTGACGGTGGCGGAACAGTTGATGTTGGAGTCGCGGGGGCGCCGGAAGGTGCTGCATCTGACTCCGAGGCAGCTAACTCCGCGAAGTTGCCGTTAGTCTCTTCTACTTCAGTTGCCGGCTCGCCGCTTGCTACGGGTGCAATAGAATCAGCTGCCGGTTGTTCTGCACGCACGGCTGGCGTTAGCTTCCTTAGCAATTTCGCCGTCGTCGCCGGTTTGGCAACGTCCGGCGAAGGTGTCGATGGCGCCGCTTCCGGTTGCGGAGTTTCTGCAACGACCTCGGCTGTGGGCTCGGGCGCAACGGCAACTTCGCCGGCTTCCGCCGCTGGAGCTTCTTCCACCGCGCGCTCAGCTCGCTTGACGACGCGTACGCCTCGCTTTACGGCAGTCTCTTTCTTAGGAAAGTATTTGTTCCGAATCTTCTCCGCCAGCTCTTTTGAGACGGAGTTTGAGGGGACGCTGACGTCTACACCTTCGCGTCGCACCTCTTCAATGAGCCGCTTGGTGTCAAGCTTTAGTTCTTTGGCGAGATCGTAAATACGGATCTTAGAGGAAACGGTCATGCACTCCTTTTCAGACGCCCAAAATCGTGCGTCTGGCTTCTCAGTGGTTTAAAGAACTCGTGCTCTTAACCACTTGAAGCGTGCATCAGAAGCGTAACGCGTACGAGTGGTAGGAGAGCGAGCAACGCAAACCGCCGGCAGAACCGGCCGCTGCGTTAATTCTAATTTGCCGCATCTGGGGAAGCATTCTGCTTCTCTTCGTCAGTGCTCTCGCTTGATGCAGCATCGCTTAAAACTGCGGGAGCAGATGTGTGTTTGTCTTCTGTTTCCCCTGGCACTAGTTCGTCAGTTACTTCTTCCAGGGCAACACCTTCTTCGTTCATCAAGGCATTAAGTTCATCGAGGCTTTCAATTGCCGCAGCCTCAGCCGACGTTACGTCAGGAGCCGGAACAATCGTATCCGGACGCAAGTCGCGCCCAGGTTCCTGAAGAATAAGATCGTCTTCAGTAATCGGCTCGGCTTCGGTCAGTGCGACTGGGTCCGCGGAATATTGTGCCAGGATTTCCGGCTCGGCGCTGAAGGCGTCACGCGACTCGACGGCTTCGTCGTAACCTTCAGCGGTAGTGTCAGTTGAGCCAGCATGTTCGGTCGCGGCAACTATCTCTTCCGCCTCTACTGAACCTTCGGCCGTTTCAATCTCATCGCTTTCGTCCTCCGCTGATGCCGCGGCTTCGGCCGGCTCCGACTCGCCTCTATCCAGCTCGCCAGTGCCGCCATGCAGCGTCTTGTCGCGCATGGCGACCACGTCTTTAGCCGCGTTGAGAATCACCTCAGCTTCATCCAAACTGAGATCGAGAAACTCAACCAGATCGTCAACCGAAGTTTGCGTAAGGGCATCAATGTCATTAATGCCGTGTTCGGCCAGCGCATCTGTCTGCTGAACTGTCACGCCTTCGATGACCGATAACGGCACTGACGCGCCTGATGCAATAAGGGCGCCCATCTGTTCGGTAACCTCGCGCTTGATCTCTTCTTCGCTGCGAATGTCGATGTTCCAGCCAACCAGCTTGGTCGCGAGCCGGACATTCTGGCCTCGTTTACCTATGGCGAGTGACAACTGATCCTCGTTTACGATTACTTCCATCTGCCGATTGTCGATATCTGTAATGCGAACCTTGTTAACCTTGGCGGGTGAAAGCGCATTGGCAGCAAACACCGACGGCTCGTCAGACCATTCGATGATATCGATCTTTTCGCCGCGCAGTTCGCGGATGATGGCCTGCACGCGGGAACCCTTCATGCCGACACACGCGCCCACTGGATCAACATCACGCTCATTTGAGGTTACTGCAATCTTCGCTCGTTCACCCGGCTCACGCACAGCCGACTTAATTACCACAGTGCCGTCGTATATTTCCGGCACTTCCATTTCAAACAATCGCAACAGCAACTCCGGGGAAGTTCGGGAAACTTCGACCTGTGGCCCCTTGGATTCTTTCGAGACATTGTTGATGACGACGCGAATTCTTTCGCCCTGGTTCCACTGTTCTCCGCGTGACTGCTGCGAACGGGGCAAGATGGCCTCGAGGTTTCCGAGATCGACGATGATGTTGCCGCGCTCGAAGCGCTTTACATAGCCGTTCACCAGATCGCCGATCTTATCGATGTACTGCTCATAAACATTACTGCGAACGGCGTCACGAACTTTTTGAAACAGAATCTGCTTGGCAGTTTGGGCCGCGATGCGTCCCAGTTCTTCCATCGGCAAGGGCAACAGGAGAGCGTCGCCTAATTCAACCTCTTCACCTGCCAGCTCGCGTGCTTCTTCGATCGATAGTTCGGTAGCCGCATTCGCCACTTCATCGACCACCACCTTGGTGGCGGAAAGCTCAATGCCTGTCTCGGGATTCCAATCGACCTGAATGTCCTCGCCGGAGCGAAACTGTTTTTTGGCAGCCGCCCGAACAGCTTCTTTCATTGCGTCAATGACGAGATCTCGCTCTATTCCCTGTTCCTGGCAGAGCGCCTCGATGTTTTGTGCGATGGATGAACTCATGGAACTTTTGTACTCCGGTTGGCTCGACGCCAATACGCGCGTCGTTGAGCCTATTCAATTGTTATTCAGTTGTAGTCTCAGATCTCAAATTTCAGATCTCAGATCATGTAGCCGCAAGTCGTAACCGGCGACTTCAGGTTGTAGCGCATTACTGTCAGTTTGCATCGCCTTATTTCAACTCTCGCCGCAAACTAACAGTTTGCGTTACTCCGCCCTTCGCCGAGTGCTTTGCTGTGCCCGTCTAAACTCCTGCTCGACATCAAGTTCCAGGTTGGCTTTCGCAATTGAGTCGAGAGCAATTTTGACGGGACCACTCGTACGATCCTCAAAAAGCACTTCCTCGCCGTCTATTCCCAACATCCGGCCACGAAAATTACGCTGGCCATTGATCGGGCTGTGTGTTCGTATACGCGCCAGACTGCCTGCAAAGCGCTCGTAATCCTGACGCTTATAAAGGCCTCTCTCGAGACCAGGCGACGATACCTCCAGCGTATAGGAGGCGTGAATAAAATCTTCGACGTCGAGAACGGTGCCAATGTGCAGACTCACCTCCGAACAATCCTTGTGAGTCACGCCGTTTGGCTTGTCAATAAAGATGCGGACGATAGGCTTGTTATCAGGCCCGGCGACCTCGCTGTGCACGAGTTCCAGTCCATGGTCGATTGCCACGCGTTCGGCGATTGCCTGCACGCGATCTTCGACTGAACTCGACCCCATGAAGTCCCTCCGAAAAAGTACTCGCCCAAAAGAAAAAGTGGGCGCGAACCCACCGGACGATACCGCCGCGCTTCGAGCAAGCCGTGAATTATAAGGGAAGGGGAGGGTAGAAGCAACCTGACAGGAAGCCGCGTTTTAAGTGTAAAAGTACGACCGGGAAGCAGCTAACCTAAGGATAAAGACGACGGCGCTTGGCTGAATAGGTGGCCTTGCAAAAGCGAGTAGTAAACGACGTTTTTCCCCCGCCGCAAGATGAGTTACTTACAAATAGTGGGCCCGAGCTGACGTGAAGGCCGTTCCTGGCTATACGAGTGACCGGTCTCAGCTGCCGAGCTTCGCTTTCACTATTTCGCTGACGACACGTCCATCGGCATTCTTGCCGGCCATGGCGGCCTGCACGGCTTTCATTACTTTACCCATATCTTTCATCGAGCCGGCGCCGGTTTCAGATATAGCCGCGGCGACCGCGGCTTCGATTTCGTCGCGCGAAGCTGCTTGCGGAAGGTAGGCTTCAATTACTTCTATTTCACTTTTTTCCTTGTCCGCAAGCTCCTGACGTCCGCCTTTTTCATACTGCTCAACCGAATCGCGACGTTGCTTGACGAGGGAACGCAGCAGCTTCATCATCTCCTCATCATCCAGTTCGCCGCCTTTCTCGATCTCTCGGTTCATTACCGCGGCCTTCACCATTCGCAGCGTAGACGTGCGTGGCGCATCCTGCGCTTTCATGGAACCAGTCAGGTCCGAAATGATCTGTTGTTTGAGACTCATTAAGTTAAGTTCCTCCACCCACAATATACCGCATGATTTTATTGTCGGCGTGGAAATGACATGGAGTGAACTATTCAAC
>JBKOZZ010000117.1:0-18417 GCA_046726155.1 Acidobacteriota bacterium | reverse complement strand
GCTGGTTCCAGGTTGAAAGGCTTTCAAGCGCCAAAACATCGCTCAACTCAGAGAGTCTCGAGGTCAGGAAGGTGGGCTTGCCCCCGGCCGCTTCGTTAACCGCAGGATTGATAGGTATTGGAAGAGTAGGAACGGCGCAGCAAGTTCGGCAAGGTCTCTGACCTCCGATGCGCGGCAAGTCTCCGACTTGCCTTACAGAGTTTATGAAAATCCTTAAGGGTCTACGACCCTTGAGATTCCGGTCATAGACCGGAAAAGTTAGTAAATACAAGTCTTCGGTAAGTCAAAGACTTACCGCGCATCGGAGGTCAAAGAACGGCTGGTCATGGCTAGAAACTTTGTTAGAAAAACAAGAATCTTCGGCCTTGTTACACAAAGAGGACACCAAGGCTGAACAGAGAAGACTCAAACTTGAGCCAGAAGCTTGTAAATGATCGCGCTCGAGAGCGCGGCGATTGGTAAAGTCAGAACCCAGGACAGCAGAATTCCGGAGACAACACGCGGATTGGCTTGTCTCGTGACGAGTCCGATGCCGAAGAGAGAGCCGACCGAGACATGTGTCGTCGAAACAGGCAATCCCCAACGGCTCGCGAAGATCACGAGTACGGCCGTCATCAGGTTCGCGGTAAATCCCTGCCCATGATTCAGGGGTGTGATTTTCTTGCTCATGGTGATCGCCACCTTGCGAGCATTGATAAGGCCTCCCACAGCCATGCCGAGAGCGACCGCGATCATTCCCCAACGGATCCCGACCGCCTTAATAACCAGAACCAGAGCAACTATTTTTGGAGTGTCATTCAGTCCGCGCGCAAAGCTCACACTACCCGCGCTGATGAAGTGGAAAAAGTCGAGCAGCTTTTGAGTGCTCACTCCCAGCATGCTTCCTCTATATCGTTGTACGCACTGTTCGGTCGTCCCGATTCTTATGACTGGAAATGCAATCTGGGCGGTTGAAAACATAGAGACAGGTTGAGGTATCGGAATTATCTGTTGAGTTTCGCCAATGCAGACGCACCACTCCTTAGTCAGTCCACATTTGACTCTGAAAGCACGCGCCAAAACATAAACCACTGCGCCAAGACACACCGCAATAACCGGGCTCATCAATAGCGGCAGGAAGAACGAATTTCCCAGCTTGGCGAAATTGACTTGAGTGCCAACGGCTACCAGACCAGCGCCAACAAGTGCTCCTGTTAAACCATGAGTCGTGGAAACCGGAAAGCCTGTAACCGTTGCCAGGATCACAGTCAGTCCCGCACCCATTGCGACCGCCAGAAGAAACTGGGGTGAAATCGTGAGAGCGTCGGGAACGAGTCCCTTGCCGGAAAAGTTCTTTACCAGAGCTTCGGCGAGAAAGATGGAACAAACTGAGCCCGCGAGTGTGGTGGCAGTTGCCCAACCTATCGCGCGCTTGTAGTTGGTCGCGCCACTACCGAAGAGTGTGGCCACTCCTTTGAAGTTATCGTTGGCGCCGTTTGAGTAAGCTAGGAATAGTGTCGCTAAAAAGAGCAACGCTAAGACCAACATCACATCACCTCCGTGGGTAAGTGGGTGGCTACTTCTTTGGGCAGGCCCAGGCGTCGCCTCGCCTTCTGCTCAAACGGACGCGCTGGATTTGTCATGTATAGGCCACAGCAACGATTGCAGATCGGTAGACGATTGCTCAGCATGTGCTTGCGAAACTTTACGGCCATCTCCGAATTGAACGACTCCATAAATCCATCGCGAAAGACATTCCCGGCAATGATGTCGGGATGACCCGGACAGAAAATCAGGTCGCCATTGGCGTGAACCCGCGCCCAGTAAAACGGCATGAAGCAACTTTCGTTGCCAAAGGTGTTCAGATAGTCGGTGAAATACGTTTCATAATCCTGTCCGCGCAGTTGGCTCGGCGTGGTCATCACAAAAGGCGGCGATAGACGATATCTTTTCCGGCGCAGCACATGCTGCAACGCCTTCGCGACGTTGCCATAATCATGCTTCTCGTGATCGCGCGACACCCAACCGCGCCACGCGCCTGAGGATTTCATGCCAAACTCCTGCTCGAGATGGTTCTCATAAGTCAGCCCAATCTTTTCCGTCAGGAACCAGCGGAAGTTGTAGTTGATGGCAAACGCATTGAAGTCGTGCGCCACGTCATAAGCTTTTTCCAACACCTCCGTGGTCCACTCGCAAACCACAATACTCATGACAACAAACGGTGTCGGCATCCCTGCCTGGCGGCGCAAATCAAACAACGCGGCGACGGCCTCACGCGCCCGCGCGAAAGTCCCCTTCCCGCGAATGCGATCGTGGGTCTGCTCGTCTCCATCGATAGACAGAAGCAATGCCAGGTTTCTTATCTCGGCCAAGCGCTTCAGGTGGGGCGTGAGCAGCGTCCCATTGGTTGAGAAGATCACGTCGAATTGTTGTTCGCGCAAAAGTTGCAGCAACGTTCCAGTATGTTTGTAAGCGAACGGCTCTCCGCCATGCACGCTGATGAGGGAGTCGCGAGGCGAGAGACTCCGCATGAGCCGCACCAAGCTGGGCTCATCCATGTGCGTCGCATGTCTTACTCCGCTGAGGAAGTAGCCGTTCTCGCCCCATTGATTACAAAAAGGACAACGCAGGTTACACGCCTCGGTCGGAATCAGTTGCACGACGGTGGCAGCAGGCAGCTTAAAACTCCCATCGCGCACTGAAGTCTCATATTCCCGGCCCCACTTGCGCTGTCGGTGTTGGTTGCGCCGGTAAAGTTGGAGGAAATGGAGGTAATCGCGGAGGATGTAAGGTTGTTGCACGACTTTGTCTCCGGAGCTAAAGACGATTGAGGACTTGCAGGATCGACATTCGCGTCTGGTCCGCAAATTAAGTACAGGTGCATTTTGAAAGCCGGGAGTTTCCGTCAGCGTCAACGTCTTCACTGGGACCGCGGCCGTCCCCTCCGCTCCAAGGTACGTTGACTTTAACTCCCGATGCTTGCGTCTGCCGTACGCGGGCGGGCGAGACGCCCGCGGTCCCAGTGAAAACGTTGATCGCGGGAATCCAAAGTGCACCAGTACCGCAAATTAACCTAAATCAAATTTCCCATTTTTCATTTTTCATTTTTCATTTTCCATTTTTCATTGGTCCAATAGCCAGCACGCGCTGCAGTTAATCAAAATGGCAAATGACAAATGGAAAATCTTCGCCATTTGGGAAGCTGCTGTCGCTCCTCCTCATTGAGACAGACAGGAATGGTTGTCCTACGTTTACGGGATCAGAACCACTTTGCCGTAACTTTGACGGCTTGCGATCAGTTCATGAGCCTTGCGCACTTCGGTTAAGGGAAAAGTGTGTCCAATTTGAATCTTGAGTTTCCTTTCTGCGATCCATCCTAACAAAGTCGTCAATGAGGAAACCAGCAAATCACGCCGTTCGATAATCGCGTTTAGGTGAAATCCCAGGACCGCCTGCGAACGGAAAAATAACTTCAACGTGTCGATGGGTCTTGGCTCCTTCCCGGCGGCGCCATAAACCACCAATCGTCCCAGGGGCGGCAGAATTCCGAGGCTGCGAGCAAAGACGTCGCCTCCGATCGATTCCAGGCAAATGTCGGGGCCGCGCCCACCGGTGAAATCTCGCGCAGCCACATCAAATTCGTCGTAGCCAACCGCAGCGTCCGCGCCGAGTTCGATAACCTTTGCGCGCTTCTCGCTTGTCGATGCCGTAACTATGACGCGCAAACCCAGGAGCCTGGAAATTTGCACGGCCGCAGTGCCCACGCCTCCAGCACCGGCATGAATTAGCACAGTCTCGCCCGACATCGCATGGGCCAGGGTAACCAGGCAGTGATATGCGGTTAGATACTGCACCGGAAACGCGGCGCCTTCATTGAACGACATCGTTTCCGGCAAGCGAATACAAGCACGCCAGTCGGCGGCAACCATTTCCGCGTGCGCGCCGGGCCGGAGAGCAACCACGCGCGACCCAATTGGAAGCGAGCCGCCCACTTCCGTTCCACTCGATTCGACCACACCCGCCGCCTCCAGGCCCGAGATGAAAGGCGGCTTAGGCCCACCGGGATAGAAGCCCTCGCGCTGTGCAATGTCTGCATAGTTCAAGCCGCAAGCCCTTACCCTGATAACCACATCGTGCTTGGCCGGTACCGGATTTGGCAGTTCGACGATCTCAAGTTGATCCATACCCCCGAAAGCCTTTACCTGTATTGCCTTCATTTCATTTCCAATTTTTTCCGGGCCGGATGCTTGCCGGCCTCCCTGCTTTGTGCGATGCGGCCGGCGACATATTCTGCATCGCGGGCAATTCCGCGCAGGTAAGGAGACGCGAAGGTGCGACCAAATCTGTATCCCAACAAATAGAGACCGCCGGCGAGCGTGCTCTCACAATTGCGAAGGAGCGGGCGCCCATCCGGATCTAGTTCCAACAGACCATCAAGGTGCTGAGTCTCGTAGCGAAAGCCGGTAGCCAATACCACCAGGTCCGGTTGTAAGCGTCTGCCATCAGTCAATACGATGCTGTCACCTTCATAACGAGAGACGCCCGGCAATCGCGTAATAGCTCCTTTGAAAATGGCGCGGCAAACTGTGAGTCCAGCCATTGGTTCCTGCAGCCGTCCTGACCGCCAGCCAAAGAGGCAGGCCGGCAGTTGTTCAGGCAGCCACCCCAGGTAATGAAGGTCGAGTCCGAATATCCAGTGTGGAACACAGCGGAGGCTTGAACGGACTGAAAGCGAGGCCTTGTCTCCCGGCTTTCTAATTTCCAGCCACCGCTCCAGCACTTCGGCTGCCGAAGCTCCGGCGCCTATCACCAGCAGGTTGCGAGAATTCGCAATGTCGCTCGAGCGTGTATCCAGGCTGTGAAGCCAACGAAAAGAGACTTCCTCAGGATGAAACGACTCCGGCAATCGCGGATGACTGATGATGCCAGTGGCGTTAATTACGTGAGTCGCGGCGATCGAGTGTTTGGCGCGGTCACGTGTTTGATAAGAAACCTTGAAATCGTTCCCACTTCGCGCAACGGAAACAACTTTGGCGCCGGAAATAATTTCAATTTGATGTTGCTTGGTATACAGTTCCAGTTCTTTTACCAGATCATTGAAGGGAAGATAACTCGGCTCGTCGACTCTCCGCTTCATGTCTGGAAGTAGCGACAGCGGCGTTGGCGAGAGCAATTTCATGTCGGGATCCACGCGTCGCAACGCCGCCAACGGCTTCGATCCGGCCTCGAGGACCACGCAATTAATTCTTCTCTTTTGCAAGCGCTCCGCAGCTGCCAGTCCGGCTGGTCCGGCTCCAATAATGACCACGGGATTGTCATTCGCTCCGGTCATTATATTCCCAGCGGCTTGGTGCTGCCCTCGAGCTCCGCCACGATGAGATCGAGCAATTGCTCCGCCGCTACAGTTGAAAGTGCGGTAGTGCGATAAGTTAGGAATATCTGGGCGTACTCTGGTGATGCGAGCACTGCGACAGCTGCGCCCATGTGCAAACATACCGGCGTATAAATCCGCTGGCCGGTGATCTTCAAAGCGCCTTCAGACAATCGAGCAATGTCGGCGTGGACGTCAGATTGTTCAAACCAGGTGAAGTGACTCGTGGCAAAGCCAGTAGTGCCTGGATTAACAGCTACCCGGCGGAACAATGGCCACGGCAGAAATTTTCCAGGCGCGGTCAATAGAGGCGTCCCGAAATGTGACTGACTGCGTATTCCCTGCATGAGTTGTTTCCTGAGTATGCGCGCCAGCTCATCCAAAGGCTGCGTCGCATCGCCAAAGAGCACCAGCGGCGAAATATAGTTGCCCACCAGGTCGTGGCCGTTGCTGCGATCGCTATTGCGCCCGCGCCGCAAACTGACGGGAAACTCCAGCGATAGTAACGGATCGGAAGTATCTTTCCGGGAGAGATTCCATGCGTGGATCGCTCGCATCCAGGCGGCGGCGCACAACCACGTCGGCGCCACACGCAAAGTCGCCGCTCGCTGCTTCAGTCGGATGAAGGCGTCTCGATCAAGCCTTCGTTCGCACGTGTGTGTGTTTCCCGTTGTGCATGCATCCATTGCCAATCGTGCGCTTCGTCCCCCACGCGCTTCGGCCGCAAGCCAGCGCGTATAGCGCCACAAGCTGCCAAGTCTGCCGCGACGTAGTAGTTGTCTTAGTGAAACTAAATCGTTAAGCGTCGCCGCCCGGGTTGGCGGAGGCAGTGAAGGCTGCCTACCCGTTCGCCTTTGCACCAGAAAGTGAGTGGCATCTGCGGTCACCGCAACGAATGACTCCCCATCCATTACCGCGTGGTGTGCACGAAAAGCCACTGTGCTGCTGCCACCATTTGCAGCCGGGCTCCCACTCGCGCTGCTCGCGTCGCGTGGTGGTATCCAGAGCACTTGAAACGGTGGTTCGTGAAAGGGATCGATGGGCTCGTTTCGCCATTGGCCCACTTCGCCGCCGGCATCTGCGATGCGCAACATGTTTTTCGTCAGACAATTTCCCGACCATTTCAGGCCGAGCAACCCTTTCTCAAGAGTCTGACCCAATCGTGGCCAGCGACTTACAAGGTAAGAGATCATTTGTTCGAGGTCATCTTGCCGCAGCTCGCCCTCCAACTCGATCTCGCCGCCAAGCTGCATCAATATGCCGGAGCGTTGCTGGTAAGCGACGAAGAAAGCGTCAGTCGCTGACAACGGCGACGAGGGTTGCCTATTGTTCTGGGCGAGGCCGACGCTCATGCGATTACCTTCCAGGAAGCCAGACGTTCATGACGGGCCCGAATGGCTGCATCCCACTCCGCCGCAGCTTCAAGCATCATCATCACCAGCTCGGCACGCATCACCAGTTGCCCGTCCTCATGCGCATCGACGGCGAGCGTAATACTCGAGGGCTCGACGCGACGGACCTCGGCGTTAAAGATTAGCGTGGCCGGTAATGTCACCGGCCGCAGAAACTTGGCTTCGCGAATCATGCCGAGCAGGGACCAGCGCTCAACATCCAAACGAAGTTTCGCAACCTGCTCAGCAAGCGGCCCGGCGATCTGTGCCGCCAGTTCGATTAGCAGCGAACCGGGCAAGAGTGGTGCGCCGGGAAAGTGGTCAGCAAAAAGCGGGTGATCCGCGGGCACTATTGCCTTTCCAGCTGACTTCCCAGCGGCAGCGTCAATGGAGATGGATTGGATTAACTCGAACATGGCAGGACTTCAATTCACTTGCCCCAACTTATTGTTCTGATGCAGTTTAGAGTTCACGCTTTAGCTTGCGTGGCGCAGCAGCCTAAACGCTACCACCCCACGCGGGCTGCCCGCGCGGGGACCCCGGGGCTGAACTCTGAACTACTTGAGCGACGCCACCACAAAGCAGTTTAGAGTTCAAGCTTTAGCTTGCGTCTCGAAGGGCAGCCTAAAAGCTACCACCCCACGCGGGCTGCGGCGTTCCCCGGCTTGAACTCTAAACTTCAGGCTTCAACCTGAACCGGTACCCAACTTATGGTCCACGAGCCGGACAAATGCTCCCACGGTGCAGTAGCGCGGCAACGTAGTGGCATGGATACGCGCAGGAAAAATCTCAGGCGGCGTGTCATAAAGCATGGCCATCAAACGTTGGCGGCCCTTCTCGCTGAGCACCCCGTCTACCGCAAACTCGCTCTCCGGCATCTCACCACGCGCGAGGTGGTAGATTGTTCCTTCAGGAATACTGATCTGAAAGTGTTGCTCGATGCGAAAAAGCAGATCCAGAAGATCCATCGAAGTAAAGCCGAGGTCATAAAAGAAAAGCTGTTTGGGTTCAACCGGCTCAGCCTCCGAAAGCGCGAGAGTCTTTCTGATTAACTCAGTCACTTGCGCGAGAGTATCTTGCTTGAAAGTTTCACGCTGCATCGCCCTCTGCTGAACGTTGTAAGAGCTCACGCTGTAAAACCTCCGTCGATCGACCAGACCTGTCCGGTAATGTATGAACTCATGGGCGAAGCCAGAAACAGTACTGCCGGCACGACTTCATCGGCTTCACCTGCTCTTCGCATGGGAATCAGCGCTCGCGCCCGATCGAATTCCTCGTCGAGAATGCGCGTCGCCATTCCTCCAGTGAGCAGTCCCGGCGCCACAGCGTTAACGCGAATACCGCGGGCCGCTGTCTCGCGCGCCGTGACCCTGACGATGGATTCGAGCGCAGCCTTCGAGGACGCGTATGCGGCCTGACCGACTCCCGGTCGTTGGGCGGCCGTTGACGAAACGATCACTATGCTGCCGCCACGATGCAGGATCATCGGTCTTAAGGCTGCCCGCAACGTGCGCAACGCGCCCCAGAGGTTCACTTCATACACTTGCGATAATTCATAGTCGGTTAATCCGGCAAACAAACCATCTGCAAGTGTGCCGGCATTAACAACGAGAGTATCGATGCTCCCGGCCTTAACCAACGCCTGACCTACAATCTGTTCGCCGGCAGCGCTGTCAGTAAGATCAACTGCAAAAGTGTGAACGCGATCTCGTGCCGGCCTTAACTCCTCGGCGAGTTTGCCAAGCGCTTCCTCGCTGCGCCCAGTTAAGAGAAGCGTGGCGCCGGCATCGGCGAATCCCCGGGCGAGCGCGGAGCCCAGATAGCCCGTGGCGCCGGTGATGACTGTTACGCGGCCTTCCTGTCCCCAATCGGGAGAGGCTGTCATGCAGTCACCCGCTGAAGGATTAGGGCCGCGTTCTGTCCGCCCATGCCAAATGATACAGAGAGCACTCGCTGCGCGTTTGCGTCACGCGGTTCCCCAATCACATGGTCCAACTCACAGCCTTCATCAGGTTCGTTAAGATTGACCGTAGGCGGCACTATTCCCGTGCTACAAGTATGTGCGGCAACTATCGCCTCGAGCGCTCCGGCCGCCGCCATCGCGTGACCGATCGCTCCTTTTACACCTGAAACCGGAACGTGCTTCCAATCGCTGCCGAAAAGGCGCCGCAGCGCCGCCGCTTCGGCAAGGTCGCCCAGGTAAGTTGCGGTTGCATGCGCGTTGACTGCGTTGATCTCCTGGGGAGCAAGCCCGGCATCCGCCAGGGCCCGGCGCATACAAAGTTCAGCACCTGCTCCATCTTCACAAGGGCGATTGAGATCGAATGCGTCCTGGCTCATTCCGAACCCGACCAGTTCCGCCAGCGGTCTTATGCCACGTTGACGAGCGCTTTCGAGTCTTTCCAGAACCAGTGCGCCCGCGCCATCTGCCAGCGCAAAACCCTTGCGGCGGCGATCGAAGGGGCAACAAACTCTTGATGGATGATCGCCATTATCGGTGGCCACAGCCTGCAACCCGGCGAATCCGATCAGATAAAAGGGCGTAAGCATCACGCTCGATCCGCCGGCGACGCAGGCATCGATGCGCCCGCTCTTGATCAGACGAAAGGCCTCGCCGAGGGCCTGGGTGCCCGATGCGCAGGCAGCAGCGATCATGCGTTTGGGCTCGACGAAGCGAGAGGCAAGAACTGAGAAACAGCGGCCGGCCGAGCGATGCACGAAGTCACGACGAGAATTCGCTTGGAAGGTATCCAATCCGGTGGACCAGATAAAGCCGCAATTGGCGGCGTCACGTTTTGCAGCCATGAGCGCATCGTCAATGGCGCGATTGGCAATCTCATGATCGCGGTCGACCTGATCGTGAGGAACCGCCTCAACTTCACCGCCCGTGGTTACGCTGATTCCTGAGGCCACGAGACGCTCGACGGTGCGTATGCCGGGGCGATTGGCAATAAGCCCGTCCCACAACTCCTGCGTGGTGCGGCCCAGCGCGGAAAGCGCACCGGTACCGGTAATGACAACCCGACGCTTACGCATGTCGCCGCTCTTATCCTCAACGGCCCCGCTCATTATGAAATCTCCACGACGATGTTTACCGAACCCATACCGTCTGTCTGCTCAACCGGCACGTCATATGAAAGCAGCCCCTGATTTTGTTTGTTGATTGCTGCTAAGAGGGCAGAAAGCCCGGCTGCGGCATGCGGACGGATGGTTGAGTCGTAAGGTTGAACGCGTCGCTCGACTCTAATCATTCGAACGGTGCGACCCAGGGGCGCATATGCCCTGGCATTTCTGGAAAACAACATCGCCACTCCAATGCCGGCTGCTGATTCCTCAGCAGCATCCTGGTCGCCAGCCATTAGGAGGACTTCTTCCGCGCTAACGGTACCGCTGGTCTTGTTGACTTCGGCAGCGTCGAGCCTTTCCAGCGTCGCTTCGAGTGCACACCAGGCCTGTCCGGCGGCGCCGCCTAAGCCCAGGCATTCCGCCTGGTTCCCGTAGGTAATAGCAAAGGCAGACATCGCGAGGTTGTCCACCGCGTGGAGCGTCTGGGTTGGATTCATGCGCAAGTCACGCAGTGTACCGTTGGACATTCCGGATGTTACAACGTCGCCCCAACGATAAAGATCGGCGGAGCCCGGTTGGCAGGGAGCCAGCGAGATAACTACCGCGCTCTTCGGGTCGCGGCATTCCGGCATAACGTCTTCAGCCGCAGCCAGCGCCAGTTGGATAGGCAGGTTGTAACGACGGACGCGTCGCCACGTCTCAGGTGATGTCTTTTGAATTGCCCTGAGATCGCGTCGTTCGGCGGATGCAACGAGATATGCCATTGCTAGTTCTTGCCAAAGTAAACCGTATGGATGCCGCGCTTCACTTTCGACCAGTAGTAAAGATTCGTTGCCAGGTTGACCCAGAGATTAAGTGGTTTGCGTCGTAAGACAACACGCTGAAAGATGGAACGAAGCGAGTAAAAGTCTTCGACCGCATTCCACCAGCCATCGTGAAGTTGCGCCGGTGTGAGCTGCTCTGGTTCGAAAACAACGTAAGGCTCGCGCAGATGGCTGAGATTCTTGTCGAAAACTTTTTCCGAACGCCAGATCTTGTCGCCGGTGGGCGATCCAGGATATGGAGTCAGGATAAAGAATTGCGTAATTGGAACCTTGAGATTTTTGAGATAGTCGACAGTGTATTTGAAGGTATCGGCATTATCATCGGGCAATCCAAAAATTATTAACGCATGTGGACTAATGCCGGCATCCATGATGCGGCGAAAACTTTCCGCGTATTTGTCGACCGCATGAAAAGTCTTGTTGACCTCCTGCAGATTTTTGGCGGAGAAGGTTTCCACTCCCAGCGCCATCAACACGCAACCCGACTGGCGCGCCTTTTTGAGCAGATCGGGATGGCGGGCCACATTGATGGTGGTCTGCGTTCCCCAGCGTATCGGCGCGCCCTTCAGCGCCGTGAAAAGTCTCTCGGAAAACTTAACATCCTCACAAAGATTGTCGTCGCAAAAGTTTATGTTACGGCTGCCGGTCGCCTCGACGTCCCGGACAATTTGATCTATAGGCCGCTTGCGATACATGCCGTCATAGACCGCGGCGATTGAACAGTACTGGCAGGTAAACGGACACCCGCGAGTCGCTTGCACGGGATAGACGACCATGCGATCTCGTTTAATGAGATCGTAGCGCGGCACAGGCAGATTGTTGATATCGGGTGGTTTTGCCGGCTTGTAACGACTTTTGAGCCGGCCGAGCTCAATGTCCTCGAGAATCTCCGGCCAAGCCTCATCGCCCTCACCAACCACGATTGCGTCAAAAAACCCTTCGACTTCGCCAGGCAGCATCGAAGGAAGATACCCTCCCAGAACTACCTTTTTGCCGCGCACGCGAAATTTTCTGGAGATATCAATGCAGCGATCGTACTGCATGATTTGTCCTGAGAGAGCTACCACATCCGCATCGCTCTCAAAATCAATGTCCTCGAGATACTCGTCAACCAGACGCACTTCATGCTTGTCGGGGGTAAGGCCGGCCATCAATGCCGGCCCAAGGTGCGGCAAGTAAGCGCCCAGCCGGTCGTACCATTTCTTCGACTGCACCAAACTACCATCGTCGCGATAGTGCGCCGGATGAATGATGTCGATCTTCATGATGGGTGAAGTGTTGCGCAGGTCAAGTAGTTTAGAGTTCAACCTTTAGATTGTGGCTGGCAAGCAGCAAGCTGAAGCTTGAACTCTGTACAATTCCTTTAGCTCGCCGTCTTTAGATCTTCAACCATCAGGGCCAGCTTGCGCAGCGTCGTGCCACCGCTGCAGGTCTTTGTTAGCGAATCGCGAGTGACGCGGATCGCATAACGATCTTCAACTGCCACCACCACGCCCAGCAGAATCACGGATGAGAACGGAATGATCGCGTCGAGCAATTCATCCTCGCCGCAATTTCTGACCTGCTCAGCTTGCTCGGGATCAGGCGCAGCTTTGACAATCAAGTCCCTTAGTTCCCTAACGATGGCGGCCGTCGATTCTGCGGTAGCTATGCGCTTCCCCTCCCCATGATTTGCACTAAAGCGGGACCAGCATCGACCCTAACCGGCATCGGTGAAACTGGCTCAGCTTCCGGGAAGAAGCGCTCGTCTTTGTGCCGGTAGAGATTGTTATACGAGCAGCCCGGCATGAGCCGGCCGTCGGGCATTACGTAGTGAGTACAACACTTCTTGAGTCGTGCCACATCGAGATCCCAGGGATCCATGAAGTTGTGGATGAACAGCGCTTTGCTGCGGGCCTCGGTACGACGCTCAATGTCAGACGCCGAAAGCGGATTACGCGAATTGAAAGTGTCTTTGAGAAAGGTCTTCAGTGACGCAAGAATTACCTCCGAATCCTCGCCCACTTTCGTTGCCGACCACAGATTGGTGATCGAATCAAGAATCATTTTCTCCAGTTGATCGTCTGAACGGATAATGGCGCGATTCGCCATCGCATCCAGATATTGTCTGATGTTGACGAATTCCGGCAGCGGCACATACTTTCCATCGTTCATCTGAAACAGATAGGTGGCGGTATAACAACTCGGATGCGAACACGGCACCGGATGGAAGTAGTCTCGCTTGAACCAGCCCGTTTGCTCTTCTATCAACTCGTGGACTTCAGGCATTGTGAGTCGGTGGCCCGCGGGGTCTCCGTGATAGCCATCGCCGCCGTCACCGGTGTGGGCCATCGGTTGAATCACGACGCTGGAACACTGTTCGAGTTCCAGGCCAAACTCCACCAGCGCGCCTAGCTCGTCGCTGTTGTCTCCCTTTGAGACTGTGGGCACGATCACCGTTGGTATGTCCAGCTCCTTAATCACCTCGATGCATTTCATCTTCATGTCGATCAACTCGACGCCGCGCGTTTTGGGATAGACACCCGCGCGCAGCGTATCGAATTGCAGCGAAGCGTACATGCCACCGGCCTTGAACTGCTCGGCGAATTTTGGATTGTTGGCTATGCGTCGCCCATGAGTCGAAATGAGCAGGCGCTTGATCTTGCCAGCGTGTGGTCCACGCAACACGTAGTCGCAAAACTCAAAGAACTGCGGGTGTAGCGTCGGCTCGCCTCCGGATAAAAGCATGATTGGCAGTTCGCCTTCGGCCGCGACAAGGAAATCCACCGACTTCTTAAAGTCGTCCAGCGACATCGAATAGCGTTGCTGGTTGCGCACAATGCAGACGGGACAGGTGAGATCGCAGATGTCGTTAATCTCGAGTATCGGAGAGCAGGTGTGCTGCAAGTGATCTTCGCACAGACCGCAATCGAGCGGGCAGCCGTGCTCGACCTTGGTGGCGAAGCGAAAGGGCATCGTTCCCGGTTTCGTGTAGGAGAGCGATTTGACGTAGTACTGCGCGTCGCTGGAGATTTCGACTTCGAAGTAGCCATGCTGCGGACATTTTTTCTGCATCCAGACCCGGTCGTCGCGTAATACGATGTGGGCGTCAATGACCTTTTTGCAGGTCGGGCAAATCGAACGCGTGTAGGAAAAGAAAGCCGCGTCTCGATCTTGCTTTACGGCTGGAGGCTCGAAGAGCGAGTTGAGTGGAATCACATTTACTCCTTTTGAAAAGCTTCGTCGTCGGGGGGTTGAGAAGCTCGTGAGAAAGTCTTGTGAACCGGAAGCGAGGAAAAAAAGACGCGTCCAAAGGATGTTTACTGCCAACGTTGCTGAAGGGTGGATTTTATTTCATTTACCGAAATATTGAAACAAAAAAACCGCGCCGTAGCAGTACTTTCGCACTGGCGGTAGCATTCAAACTGCATCAGTGCCTTTCAATTGGTACTGATGCGGTTGGAACGATGCGCACATTAGCAAGATGCGGTGCGATGAGGTCAGTACCACCAGGCGGTAGCCGGTGGGTATGCGTTACATCTAAATCACGCCAGCGTGCCGCCGTCGAGAAAAAGCACCGTGCCGTTTACGTAGGTGTTGCGCTTCGACCCCAGCCACGCGACAAGTTCCCCACACTCGGCTGGCTGACCAAAGCGGGAAAGCGAACAAGCGTCGAGGTAACGCTTCTGATGATGTTCCGGAATTGTTGAACGAAGCCCGCCTTCAAAAATGCCTGCCGCGATCGCGTTGACGAGCACGCCATAGGGGCCAACTTCGTGAGCCAAACTCCGTGTTAGGCCCTCGAGCGCGCCTTTACTGGCAGCGTAATGTACGGGGCCCGCAATTGAGCGCGATCCGGTTATCGAACTGATATTTACTATGCGGCCATGTTTCTGACGGATCATTCCCCGGACAGCGGCGCGGCACATGCGAAACGCGCCAAACAGATTGAGCTCCATCATGTCAGCGAAGTCATCGTCGTCAAGCAGAATGAAAGGCACCGCCTCGCTGACGGCAGCATTGTTGACCAGGGTGTCGAGACCACCCCAGGCATCTTCAGTAGTCTCGATAACCCGTGCTGCCGCGTCGCGCTCGCGCAGGTCAGCCTGAATGGCCAGGCACTCGCTGCCATATTTGCGCAGAAGAGTTTGTGTCGTCTCGGCTCCGCTCTGATTTCCGCACCAGGTAAACGCTACCTTCGCTCCTTCACGAGCGGCGACCTCGCATATCCCTTGGCCAATTCCGCCGGAACCACCGGTAACCAGCACTCGGAGTCCGTCCATCAGGCAAGCGCCATTCGTTTCAGGCGTTGCATCAGATTCAGTTGTCCCAGGCGATTTCACGTGTGTCTCCAGTTCCACGCAATTCTACTTGCGTCATGACAAGACTAAGATCGCGGAGTGCTGCACCCAAATCCCAGGCGCTGTCCCTGGCTTTAGAATTCCCTACTACGCAGAGCGTGGGCCCGGCAAATCCCCAACAGCGCGCTATCAGTTGTGATACAAAGCCAGGCGTCATCTCCAGCACGGCACTGGGAAGAAGTCTTTTTCCGATTCTGGCCTCGGTCGGCGGCGCCAACGGCTCCTGCATGCGAACCAGCAGAACGTCAGGCGGACCGACCGGCCGATGTCGATGCGCCTCGCCTGCAATTCGACGTAATAAGGTGTTCATCAAGGGACCTGTTGGCGCCGGAGTATGCCACGTTTTCTTCGAACGTTGATCGCGATCTTGCGGGCGGTCCTGCTGAACACAAGTATTGTCCGCGCTGCCAACGACAGCGGCGGCGCACGATCCGTCTAAAGCTCGACAACTGACCAACACGTCGCCAATTTCCTTTGTGCCAATAGAAAGCTCGCTCCGTTTGATGGTTCCAATGTTCAAGGGCCTGCCGTCGATTGCGGCGGCAGCGGGCATGACCAGGGCCGCAACCGCCTGCGGCGTTTGTTGAATTAAGGCAGCGAGCGCTATCGCAAGCAGACCTGAAGCGCCAAGAGTGTGACCGAAGTGAACCAATGATGTCGCGAGCGGAACGTCGGCCGCAATAAAGTGTTGAAATGCAGCGAGCTCTGATTCGTCGTTTGCAAGCGGCCCGGTTCCCTGCCCCAGCAATAGCTCCAGAGTGTGCCTCGACAATTGTTCGAGTACGCGTGGCAGACCATCGCCTTGCGTGAGCTCGTTGGCAAGCACTGGCCCATTCAGGCGTGTGCAAGCGACACCATCGCTCTCGCGAACAAGCTTAAGCGCTACCGCGGCCTCCCCAAGAATGAAGCCGGTGCTGGTCGACTGCCATGGCATTGGCGAATCTGTGAGCACACGCAGCACCTCGAAATTGTCCTGGTTGGAAGGCGAAAGGATGTCGGCCGCCAGAACCACGGCTTCATCGGCCTGGCCTGACAGTAAGACTTGATTGGCGGCATAGAGCGCATGCAATCCGGAGTTACATGAGGAACTGAAGACGGGCATGCGCAGGCCTGCCCACGCGGTGCCTTCAAGCAACGCAGCCGAATCGAAAGCTTCGCTCCAACTGTCGGCGCTAAAATCTCCGGCGCTACCATTGCACGATCCGATGAAGATCGGAATGTCTGGCGAAACTTGCTGATCAACGAGGCAGTCTTTGAGCGCTAATGGAACGAGCGCATGCCAACGCTTGAGACCGTTCAGACTCGAACTTACTCCGACTGCTGGGCGGCAACGCTTAGCAGTAGACCAACCGTTGACCGGCCAGGGCAAGTCTGCAGGCGCGCGCAGCGCAGCCCCGTTTGAGATGTTGGCGCTACTGCCTTGCGCAGTTGCCAACCCGATTGAGGATATAGCGACGCCCATTTGATCTCTCTAACCAGAACCGGAAGCAGTAGCGACCGGCTCGACACTCAACCATCAGAACCGGAAGCGGTAGCGACCGGCCCGACAAAACAACCGCTCCGCGGCTTTGCCGCCGCACAGTGCGGTAGGGCTCCGCCCAGACCTGTCCAAAATAGCTTTTTGAAAAAGTGCTATGAGCGGCCCACCAACTGAGATAGTTTTAGGTTGATTCGAAGCAAACTAAGACTGCCAACAGAAGGAGGCCGCAAGAGGATGGTACGTTCAAGTAGCTTGTTCAGCCAAGTGCTGGGATTGGTATCGCGTCATGAGTTTGAGCAGGATGTGAGAGCCGTGAAAGCCGATCGGCATGCGAAAGGCTTTAGTAGCTGGTCACAATTCGTGGCGATGATTTTCTGTCAATTGGCCCAGGCACAGTCGCTACGAGAGATCACGAATGGATTGCGCTGTTGCGTGGGGAAGTTGAATCACCTTGGGGTGCAGGCAGCGCCCAAGCGATCGACGCTGGCCTACGCCAATGCGCATCGGCCTTGGCAGTTGTACGAGAAGCAGTTTTACCGATTACTGGAGCGATGCCGGGCAGTGTCGCCGGGACATAAGTTTCGCTTCAAGAACAAGCTGTTGAGTATGGACGCGAGCATGATTGAGCTGTGCGTGACCATGTTTGACTGGGCGCACTACCAGACGACGAAGGGAGCGGTGAAGCTGCACTTATTGCTGGATCACGAGGGTTATTTACCAACGTTTGCGTTGTTGACGGATGGGAAAACGCACGAGATTCGGGTGGCCCGGGAGGTGCGGCTAGCGCCAGGCAGCATCATTGCTATCGATCGTGGTTACACGGACTTGGCGCTATTCAGCCGCTGGACTACTGAGGGCGTGTGGTTCGTCACCAAAATGAAGCAACAGTTGGTCTACCAGGTGATTGCTGAGCAGGTGGTGCCGCAGCAGCGAAAGATCTTGCGTGATCAGATTATTGTGCTGAGCAGTGAGAAAGCGCGGCGAAAGTGCAAACAGCAATTGCGGCGGCTGGAGGTTTGGGATGAGAAGAAGCAAGAGGTGGTCGTGCTGTTGACCAATCATCTAAAGTTTGGCGCCTCAACTATCGCCGCCATCTACAAGGATCGCTGGCAGATTGAGATGTTCTTTAAGGCGCTGAAACAGAACCTCAAGGTGAAAACCTTCGTGGGGACCAGCCCCAACGCGGTGCGCATCCAGATTTGGACAGCACTAATTGCCATGCTTTTGCTCAAGTACTTGCAGTTTAAATCCCGGCTCGGGTGGGCGCTGTCGAACCTGGTAGCGTTGTTGCGCTGGAATCTCTTTACTTATCGAGATCTCTGGGCTTGGATTGATAATCCCTACGAAACTCCCCCGGAAAATGCCGGGCCTGAGCAGCTGATGCTGCCAGCCAAGCTTTTGGACAGCATACCAGTGGTGCATACCTGATGCCCGGTACTAATCGAGGAGGTTCAAGTTTATAGGGCTCAGTTTTGACAACAAGCCAGCAGGGTCGAAAAGACTAGCACTAACCTGTCCAAAGACCACTCTGCAATTTTATTTTGGACAGCACTGGGCTCCGCCTTACCGCAGACAGCTCTTTATTAGGGAGGCTACGCCTCCGATTCAGGACAGAGTCATGAGGCAAAGCCTTTCCGCGCTGTGCGGCGGCTATGCCGCAGGCCTTTGTCAGTGGTCTGCTTCGCGGACGCCGGCAAGACAAAAGCCACGATTGTCAGGACGTATGTGAGAAGCAGCTGAAAAGCTAGTTTCGTTGAGATTGTCCGATAAACTTCAGTTTGTCGTGGCGCAACGACAAGCTAAAAGCTTATCGGACATCAAGCCGTGCCCCCAGCCCCCAAACTCTCTTAGTTTGTTATATTGTCCGATAAACTTCAGTTTGTCGTGGCGCCACGACAAGCGAAAAACATATAGGCTGTCTCTTATAAAAAAATACGATCCCACCAGACATAAGCCCCAATCTAGT
>JBKOZZ010000116.1:0-7187 GCA_046726155.1 Acidobacteriota bacterium | reverse complement strand
GCGCAAGCGGTAGCAGATGCGCAAAGCAGCCACCATCCGGTGAGCAAGCCGCTCGTCAGCAAAGGTATTAACTATGGTTCCATCAGCGCGAACAGTGATGGCATCCTTGACACTTCGCAGGTCAAAGGCGTCGATCCAGATCTACGCGTGCGCCCATTCTTCCTGCACGGTGGCACGATTTCAATACGTGAATTCGTGGTTGGCGCGCTTCAGAACGAGATGGGCCTACAGGCGGTTGACCCTGAGCTGATGGCGGCGCACAACGGTGGGCGAATGGTCACGCCTTCCGGCATGGTGCTCGACGGTTCGCTCGATCAGGTCGAAGGTCCGCCGACCGATAACCCGACGGCCGACGCAGATGGTGACGGTGTGGTCAATGAGATTCCCACCAGCCTCGTCGATCACCTGGAGTTCTATTTGCTCAACTACTTCAAGCCCGCCACCTACCAACAGACCAACGAAACGACGAAGGGTGGCATCATCTTCCAGCAAATCGGCTGTGCGCAGTGCCACATCTCCAATTTGCAGATCAACCATGACCGCCGCGTCGCGGATCTCGAAACCGTTTACGATCCTGTCAATGGCATCTTTAACAACTTGTTTGGCACGGCCACGCCTTTCTTCAACGAGACTGACGACCACTTGGGCTTTCCCAACTTGAAGCGACCTAAGCTGGGATCAATTCTCGTCAAAAACATTTTCACGGATTTCAAGCGCCACGATCTGGGAGCGAACTTCTACGAGCGGAACTATGACGGTACGCTGCGCACTCAGTTTTTGACCACACCGCTCTGGGGTGTAGGTTCTACAGGGCCTTACGGTCACGATGGCCGAAGCATCAATCTGGTCGAGGTAATCTTCCGTCACGGCGGCGAAGCGCAAACATCGCGCGATGCATTTGCTTCACTCTCGGCTAATGACCAAGCCCGCGTAGTCGCGTTTCTAAACTCTCTGGTTCTCTTTGCTCCTGACGACACGGCGTCGAATCTCGATCCCGGTAATCGTCACGCGTTGAACTTTCCTCAATTCGGACATGGGAGCATTAGGCTGACGGTCCTGTTTAATAATCCAAACGATCCAGAATGATTGCGGTGGCCGGACGCAGTTCACGAACTTCGTTCGGCCCCTGTCAGGTCGGAAGCGCGATCAGAGCAGATGAATTTTCGGATGCGACATTGAAAATGAAACAAGTACCGTTTTCAATCCTGGACCTGATTTCCTCGGCGGCGTTTGTTCAAACCCAAACGTCGCAGACGATTCAAACCAAATGGATCGAAAATGAAGCAAGGGCACAGCGAACGTCACCCACAGCGAACACTTGGCGCAGCTGGTTTCGAACAGATAGGGTCTTTTTGCGAGCGGCTTTCGACTGCAAGCCTGCAATGTAATCTGGGCCAATATCGAGTGTCTGTCTTTCCTCTTCCTAGTGGCGCCAGTAGTGCTTAATTCGTTCTTCAAGCAGGGGGAAGGGAACGTAGTCAGCCGTTCTCCCGGCACGGCGCAGTTCTTCGACCATGCGCATTGCTCCGTCCGCGTTTCTGGTGTGGACGAGAATAGTTGATGCCGCCTGAAGTTCCGGGTGAGCAGCAAGCCAGGAAGCTATAGCGTAGCCAGTACGCTCATCGTCCCGGCTGGAGGTGTTGTAGTGTTCAGGATGTAGATCGTGGTCCAGGAAAATCGCATCGTAAGAATTTTCACTTAGCAGAACCTGTGCCTGCTCAACGTTATCCGCCACGTCTACAAAATCGCCTTTGAAACGCACAGAAAACCATCGATGTCTTCTCTTGTCGTCGTCCAGCAAAAAAACTCGAATTGGATGGCGCTCGGCCTTTACTTTGTTGAGTCCGAGTTTGCTCAGCAATGAATGTAGCAACGGCATTTCGGTTTCGATAAAGCCTCCGGTCATATAACAATAGTCCACCCTTGCCAGATTTGAAAACTATACTTCGGAGGGTACGTGGCAAACATCACGACAGTTTGGCGAAGAAGTTAGCGTGGAAGTGGGCGGCTTTTTAGATAGGGTCTCCGGATCGAATTAACGTTCTTGATCCGTACCATTCATTGCGCTCTCTTCTTGCGATGCTATAATCCGAGCTGATTCAGCGCAGTGAATGAAAAAATCTCGTTAGACCCGTTGCCACTTCTGATTTCACAATGTCATCCGAGGATAATAAGGTTCTACCATTCGTGAACACTGCTCATGGCATTCCTGCATCACGCGGGAGTCAAACGGCCATTCAAAAGGAGGTCTGTTCGTTTTGCTTTGGGACAGGAACCAAAATCGATCCGCAGAACGGACGAGCTGTACTTTGCGATTGTCGGCGCTCGAACACTGCCGCTCGATTACTTGAGTCAGCACGTATCCCTCCTCGATACCATAACTGCGACTTTCATAACTACTACCCCAAAAACGATTCGCAGTTCTTCGCGCATAGTTTTGCCTGTCGGCTGGTTGGAGATTATCCGGGGGTTGAAACCGGATTGTTATTCATGGGACCGGTAGGCGTCGGAAAAACTCATTTAGCCGCTGCGATTTTGAGGGGTCTGATCGAGAAAGGCTTTGGCTGTTTGTTTTACGAGTCAGGCTCGTTGCTTAAGGCAATTCAAGACTCCTACAACCCAATATCGAAAACTTCCGAGATGCGAGTACTGGCCCCTGTTTTTCAAGCTGAAGTACTCGTTTTAGATGAGTTAGGAGCTACAGTCCCAACAGATTGGGTGCGGGACACTCTATATCAAATCATTAACACGCGTTACAACAATAAGAAACTCACCATCTTTACAACAAACTATCTGGACGAGCTTAACAATCAGGAGCAAATCGAGACTCTGGAATCCAAACGCGCGGAAGTTCGCCGACGCGGATACAGTCAGGAGAATACTGATGAGGAAAAGAGAATTGACAAGCATCTAGCGATTTTGAGAGGGACCAAGACGCTTGAGGATCGCATCGGTCCAGGCTTACGCTCACGTATTTATGAGATGTGCACTAAAGTTCCTATCGAGGGAACAGACTACCGCAGACTAGTAGACCAAAGAAGGTTTGAGTCCCCACAACGCTGACATTCGTCTCACACTGTCTTCCCCTGCTTCGACAACGACTCAAAGCTGTCCGCCCGAATTCCGTCCATTCAAGTTGGTATGTATAATGCTTTGACCCCTGTTGCACGATTCGTTTTTGGTAGTTCCAGTTAGCTCCAGCATGCCCAAACGCACTGATATCCACAAAATTCTAATCGTCGGTTCTGGTCCAATCGTTATTGGACAGGCGTGCGAGTTTGACTATTCCGGGACGCAAGCTTGTAAGGCACTGCGGCAGGAAGGCTACAAGGTTGTGCTGGTAAATTCGAATCCAGCCACAATCATGACTGACCCTGAGACTGCCGACGTCATCTACATTGAACCGCTCACCGTCGAAGCCGTTGGCGCGATAATTCGAAAAGAAAGGCCAGATGCTTTGCTGCCAACTGTAGGCGGCCAGACGGCGCTGAATCTCGCGATTGCGCTGGATGATTCGGGCGTTCTTGAGCAGTGTGGCGTGGAAATGATTGGCGCCAAGCGCGAGGCGATTCGGGTTGCGGAAGACCGCCTGCTTTTCAAAAAGGCGATGGACGAGGCGGGCCTGCAAATGCCACGCGGCGGTTTCGCGAAGTCATGGACTGAGGCCGAGGAGATTGTGGGACACACCGGATATCCCGCGATTATTCGACCATCATTCACGCTCGGAGGAACGGGAGGGGGCACGGCCTATAACCCGGAAGAGTTTGAGGAGATCGTGCGTGCCGGTCTGGCTGCGTCGCCGATGCATGAGGTACTTGTTGAAGAATCAATTCTGGGCTGGAAAGAGTTTGAGCTCGAAGTGATGCGCGACATTGCCGACAACGTCGTGATCATCTGCTCCATCGAAAACTTTGATCCGATGGGCGTGCACACCGGGGATTCCATCACCGTTGCGCCGGCGCAAACCCTTACCGACCGCGAGTATCAACGGATGCGCGACATGGCGATAACCATTATTCGCAAGGTTGGCGTAGAAACGGGCGGGTCAAATATTCAATTTGCTGTAAACCCGGAAAACGGCGATATCCGTATCATCGAAATGAATCCGCGCGTGTCACGCTCCTCGGCACTTGCCTCCAAAGCCACCGGATTCCCCATTGCGAAAATCGCCGCGAAGCTTGCGGTCGGTTACACGCTTGACGAGATTCCCAACGACATTACACAGAAAACGCCGGCATCGTTTGAGCCGACCATCGATTACGTTGTCGCTAAGATTCCCAAGTGGGACTTCGAGAAGTTTCGCGAAGCCGAAGACGTGCTGGGCACGCAGATGAAATCTGTGGGCGAAGTAATGGCGATTGGCCGCACGTTCAAAGAAGCGCTTTTCAAGGGCCTGCGCTCATTGGAAGCCGTAAAGCCACTGCGATTGGAAGACGTTTCCGATGATGAGTTGCAACGCAAACTTGCACGGCCAAATTCGCAGCGCTTTTCCTATATCACCTATGCCCTGCAGCACGATTGGCCCATCGCTGAGATTTACCGGCTGTCGCGCGTGGACCCATGGTTTCTCGAACAGCTTCAGGACGTGATGGAGATCCAGAAAGGAATCGAAGGCCGGAAGCTCGAGGAAATTTCGCCGCGGCTCTTGCGATCTTTCAAAGAAGTTGCGCTGTCGGATCGCCGGCTAGCTTACCTCACGGAAAAATCAGAAGACGAAGTGCGCACGTATAGAAAGAACCTGGGCGTGGTCCCCGTCTACAAACGGGTTGACACCTGCGGCGCCGAGTTTGAATCGTTCACGCCTTACCTCTATTCAACCTACGAAACTGAAAACGAGGCGGCGCCCACTGATCGGCGCAAGATCATGATTCTGGGCTCCGGGCCAAACCGCATTGGCCAGGGCATCGAGTTTGACTATTGCTGTTGCCATGCTTCGTTTGCGCTTCGCGACGCCGGATTTGAAACGATCATGGTCAACTGCAATCCGGAAACAGTTTCGACGGATTATGACACGTCGGATCGTCTCTACTTCGAACCGTTGACCTTTGAAGACGTGATGAACATCATCGATGTCGAGAAGCCTGAAGGGGTCATCGTGCAGTTTGGCGGACAGACGCCGCTGAACCTGGCGATGCGCCTTCACCAGGCAGGTGTTCCAATCATTGGCACCGCGGCCGACTCAATCGACCTGGCCGAAGATCGGAAACGCTTTGGCGCACTACTCAAGAAGCTGAGCATTCCACAGCCGGAAAATGGAATGGCCGCGACTGGAGAAGAGGCGAAGAGGGTTGCCGCGCAAATAGGTTATCCGGTACTGGTCCGCCCGAGTTATGTGTTGGGGGGCCGCGCGATGGCCATCGTTTACGACGAAGAGAGCCTCGACAAATATGTGCGCACTGCAGTTGGTTTTACGCCTGACCGGCCGGTTTTGATTGATAAGTTTCTCGAGCGCGCGGCCGAGTTTGATGTCGATGCTCTAGCTGATGAAAACACCTGCGTAATCGCCGCGATTCAGGAGCACATCGAAGAAGCTGGAATACATTCAGGTGACTCCTCCTGCGTTTTGCCGCCGATTAAGATTGACCCGGAACATATCGAGACGATGCGACATTACACGCGCTTGCTGGCGACAGCGTTGTCGGTACGCGGCTTGATGAACCTTCAGTTTGCCATCAAGGACCATCGGGTTTTTGTGCTCGAGGTAAACCCACGTGCGTCGCGAACCGTGCCGTTCGTATCCAAAGCCACTGGGGTGCCGATTGCCCGTGTCGCGGCATTGGTAATGGCCGGGCAAGCTCTTGCCGATTTTGATCTACCTGAGAACCTGACGGTGAATCGCTTCTTCATCAAGTCACCGGTGTTTCCATTTGCCAAGTTTCCCGGTGTTGATCCGATACTGAGTCCCGAGATGCATTCCACCGGCGAAGTGATGGGAGTCGGCGAAACGTTCGGCGAGGCCTATGGAAAGTCAATGACTGCAGCAGGCCTGTCTCTGCCGCAGACAGGCCGGGCGTTTATCAGTGTCAATGATTCAGACAAGGGCCAGGCCGTGATCATCGCTCGCAAAATGGCGCGGCTGGGGTTTGAACTGGTGGCCACGCTGGGAACAGCGGATCGCTTGCGGGAGGTTGGCTTGAAGGTCGAAACCGTCTTTAAGGTGAACGAAGGACGCCCGAACGTTGTAGATCACATCAAGCGGGGAGAGATTGCGCTGGTCATCAACACACCGTTAGGCCGCGCCTCTCATTTCGATGAGCAGGCAATTCGTCGCGCGGCCCTGCAATACAACGTTCCCTGTGTAACAACTATGACCGGCGCGCAGGCAATCGTCGAAGCCATTGCCGCGCACGACGCCGACGGCGAAGTCAAGGTTCGCTCGCTGCAGGAATTACATGCGGTAAGCGCAACGGTGCGGTAGAGGCTGATAGGAATCGAGGCCTCCGTAATTAAAAGCCACGGCTGGCAATCCAGCCTCAAGAAATTCTTCAGTGATTCCGGTAAGGCACAGCCTTACTGCACTGTGCGGCGGCAGAACCGCAGCTCTCAATCCACGGGGGAACCATTGGAAATCAACAGCATCGAGACGATAAAGACAGTCCTGGAAGACTGTAAAACAATTGCCGTCGTTGGACTCTCTTCCGATCCGGGGCGGCCTTCTCATGGCGTCGCGTCATACATGAGACGCCGGGGTTACAAGGTGATTCCCGTCAACCCAAATGAGACCGAGGTGTTTGGCGACAAGGCATATGGCTCGCTGACGGAAGTTCCTGACAAGATCGATTTGGTTAATATTTTCCGCAGGCCAAGTGAAGCGGGAAACGCGGTTGATGAAGCAATCGCCATTGGCGCTAAGGCAGTTTGGTTACAGGAAGGCGTGATCGATTACGCGGCCGCGCAACGCGCGCAGGAGGCAGGACTCCTCGTCGTCATGGACCGTTGCTGGTTGAAAGAACACGCCCGCAGAGCGATGGACGGTGGCAGCGGGCCGTAAGCAGTAAGCAGTAGGCAGAAAGCAGGCAGAAAGCAAGCCGACGGTCAGGAAGTGCTCTTTTCATACCACCTGGCGGTAGAGACTGTATGAATACTCAGCGTCAACTTTGGAGTGCGCCGGCCTGGCGGCGCTTTGGTCTGATGTGAGATGTCGAAACTTTTGTGGTTGAAGGGTTGGTTAACAAAGCGGCGCGGGG
>JBKOZZ010000115.1:0-24106 GCA_046726155.1 Acidobacteriota bacterium | reverse complement strand
GCCCGGCTCGACTTCTGCTGAGACGATCTCCGCCATCATTGCAGATGAAATGGCGATCGGGGTGATGAATAATAAGACGACGGCCGTGCGCATCATTCCCGTTCCGGGCCGTGAGGTTGGCGAGATGGTTGAGTTTGGCGGCCTGCTCGGCAGCGCGCCGGTCATGGCGGTGAACTTGTTTTCGTCGGCCGATTTCATTCGCCGCGGCGGCCGCATTCCCGCGCCAATACAATCACTGCGAAACTGAATTAACCGAACGGTCTCTGACCGCGGATGCGCGGCAAGTCTCAGACTTGCCGGCAATTCCGTTCAGTCTTTAAGGTCTCCGACCTTTTGAGATTCAGGTCATAGACCGGAAAAGTTAGTGGCGCCGGCCTTCGGGAAGTCGGAGACTTACCGCGCATCACAGGTCAAAGACCCCGTTGAAGGATGATCGGTCCGCCTTACGGGCTCATGGCGAACTATGAATTCAGTCAGACACCTACCGCGACGAAACCTTCATCGCTTCGTGTTTTGTGCGGCCGGCATCTACAACATTGCCTGGGGTCTCTATTCAGTCTGGGATCCGCAGTGGTTGTTTCGTTACTCGGGCCTGCCCTTGCAAAACTATCCACAAATTTTTGCTTGCCTCGGCATGGTGGTGGGTTTGTACGGGATCATCTACCTCGAGGTAGCACGCGTTCCTGAGCGCGGCTGGTTGCTCGCCGCGGTCGGTCTGGTCGGAAAGGTGCTTGGCCCAATCGGTCTCCTCAGGTTGATCTGGAGCGGAGCATGGCCGCGGTCCACGATTGTATTGTCACTCACGAACGATCTGATCTGGTGGGTTCCGTTCACCCTCTATCTCTATGATTCATGGCCGGCGTTTCGGCAGGATCTTGTCCAGTGAGTGAGAAATAGAATCTCTGGACAAATCGCGGTCGCAAGACTTAACTTTACGCTTATCCGGCACCTTAAGGAGCGTCTATGGCAGAAGCACTCGGCATGGTTGAATGCATGGGCCTGGTAGCGATGATTGAAGCGGCTGATGCGATGGTCAAGGCTGCGAATGTCCGTCTTGTCGGGTGGGAAAAGATCGACGCTGGGCTGGTTACAGCGATCGTGCGAGGCGACGTTGCCGCGGTGCGTGCCGCTGTCGATGCCGGAGCCGCGGCGGGGCGAAAGGTCGGCCAGGTCGTTGCTACTCATGTCATTCCGCAACCCCATCGCGATGTTGATCAGGGCCTACCGGTTCTGAAAACAGGCGAAACCACGAAGAAGAAGATCAGCGGCTCTGTCCGTCCGAAATAGAAAGTAAGCAGACTGCTCCTGGTGACAATCGAATCTACATATTCGCAGATTAAACAGCGCAGCTTTGAGCGTAACCAAATTGGGCTGCTGGCTCCGGAGGAGCCGAATGGTTATAGACTTCGCAGCCAATCCGAGTTTGGAGCTCCAGAGGAGCGCAATGTTTCGATCACGGAGTAGGTCCGATCGGAAACATTCCGCTCCTCCGGAGCGGGGAATCTTATTAACCCTGGGGGTCTATAAACATTTCGTCCCTCCGGGACTGCCGGATATGGTCAGAAAACTTTGCTCAAAAAACAAGAACTCAGGACCTTGTTTCACAGCCAGCACAAGCAAGAAAGTGTTGACGCGAGATAGGAGCTTACAATTTTGAACAAGCCTATCTTTGAGTCTTAATTCTCATCTGCGTAGTCTACGAAAACTGCGCGTTCGATCGTAAATTGCGGCCTGCAGCCTTCAATGAGTTTGATTCTCTATCTCCTTCGTCACGGACAAACCGAACTTAGCCGCGAAGACACCTTCTGCGGATCGGGCCTTGATCCTCAACTGACGCCGGAAGGGCTGGAGATGGCCCAGGCCTTTGCAAAGGCGTATGGCGCTAAACGGTGGCGTGCAGTTTATTGCAGCGGACTGCGCCGCAGTATTGAGACTGCGCAACCTCTTTGTGACGCAATGGGAATCGCGATGCAGGTCCGCCCGCAACTCAACGAGATTGGTTATGGCAAATGGGAAGGCTTAACTAAAGCGAAAGTGGATCGAGAATTTCATGACGATTATGTTAGCTGGCTCGCGGATCCAGCCTGGCACGCGCCAACCGACGGCGAGCTCGCTATCACAGTAGCCAGGCGCAGCTTGCAAGTGATTGATGAAATCAATCAGCAGTTTACGGCGGGAAACATCCTGGTCGTTTCTCACAAGGCGACAATCAGGATTCTTCTTTGCAGCCTATTGGGAATCGACGTCGGTCGCTTTCGTTACCGGCTCGCTTGCCCGGTGGGTTCGGTTAGTCAGGTTGAGTTTTCCTCGGAAGGCCCGCTGCTGCACTCACTGGCTGAGCGTTCCCACTTGAATGAAGCTCTGCGAGCTTTGCCAGGGACGTGATAGTTGTAAGGCGACACCTATGTTGCTTCCTCAGCAATCTCTGCGCACACACTGGAACGAAAATCGTGCGCGGTAGCGCCGGATGCTAAAGTCAACTTCAACGCACGCTATGCAGAACCGAGCGCGGTAGCGCCGGATGCTAGAGTCAACTTCAAACATTTACCCAGGGGCAGCATCCGCACAAGCGAAGGGCTGGAAATTAATAGGTGCTGCCTGTAACAAGTCTCTTCCGCCAATCCTCGTATAATCACTAAGCCAAAGTTGACTTTAGCATCCGGCGCTACCGCGCACGGTTCTGTTATTTATCAACCTGACCCACTACGAGTTTCTAATTGCCTTCACCTCATCCCGCACAAGCGTGCTTACGTCTTCCTGAGCGGTGGTTGCTATCTACCAGGGAAGTGCGTCCCAAATGGTCCTTCCCGTTGACGAACCACCATTGCTCAGGCCACGCGCACGCAGGATAGAGGCTGCGTCCACGAGCGACCGCAGCGGCACCTCTCCTGAAAAACTCTGGTCGAAGCGCTTCTCCGTCACGAAAAGTGGAAGCGTGAAAGCTGAGTCGAGGTCATAGCGCAGCCGGCCGCGATTTGTGAATGCCGACCACACTACGCCGGGAATCGATCGCAGGTTGACAGTTACGGGCAGATTCACGCGCGAGGCTTTGCGGCCACCGACCCTTACTGTTCCGCTGTGGCGGCCCTCAATTAGGTCGCGGTCCGCGAGTCGCAGGCGATAGTCGAAGTCCTTGAGGCTGACTGGTACCAGCCCGTTCGCCACGTCGAGGCCAAGGCTCAGTCGCGCCGTTTGGTCGCGAAAATTGATTGACTCCAAAGTTATTTCGCCAACCTTAATCTGGACGTTCACCGCGTCGCCGATGCGCCCGAGGCTGCCCCCCAAACTCCCGATGTCCGGCAGACGCATCTGCGCCCGGGCCTCAGGCACCTGCCCAAAGCCGGCCACCATCAGGGCCAAAAGACCAGTCAGCACGCCAAACTTTCTAAACAAACTCTTCAACATCTTCTCTCCACTCCTTCATTTGTGCGGAAAACTCGATTGCGTGTGAGGTCTCTTCAGGTGCCTGCGTCTCATTGCGCGTCAACGTAGAACATCAAGCAGCGTGCCAGCCCGAGCGTCATTAGAACCATCGAAAACTACAGAACTTCACGTGTTGTGGGAAATGATGTATACGAAAAGGTAGGCGTCTCGACTCTATCGTGCCCTGCCAAGCGGTTCGCCGTCCTTTTGCAGGGTGGGCGATCCAAAGGATTTCAATTGCCTTCATGTCGAGCATTCTAATACTCTCCGCAGACAGTTTCCGAAGTCCTTCCACTAAGTTGTTCCGTTCACTTGTTAGGAGGCGATTATGGCGCAAAAGAAGAGAACAGCTCTTGGCGAGATCCTGGAAAAGTTTTCGCACAAAGCCACCCAGGCAACCGGCACTTCAACAGCTTTTATTTTGGCGCTGCTGACCATTGTCGTGTGGGCTGCAACCGGACCTCTCTTCGATTTTTCAGACACGTGGCAGCTGGTCATTAACACGGGCACGACGATAGTCACGTTTCTTATGGTGTTTCTGATTCAGCGCACGCAGAACAAAGACGCGCTGGCTATTCACCTGAAACTCAATGAGATTGTGGCGGCACTTGAAGGCGCGAGCAACCGGCTAATTGATGTCGAGGACCTTACTGAAGAAGAAATCGAGACGCTTCACAAGCACTATCAGCGGCTAGTGGAGATGGCCAAGAAGGATTTAGAAATCACAACGAGTCACTCAATCGAAGAAGCGGAGGCCCGGCACAACATCAAGCACAGGAAACATAAGCACTAAGAGAAGTGATTATCAAAATTCCGCCGCTTTGGCCCGGATTAGTCTGAGCCTTCCAATGGGTTGCCAATTTTGGCAGGCATATTCCTATTTATTTCCGGAGATGATAACCTCGGCGACTTCCAGCGCTAAAGTTCTTAGTCAATCAGTCCGGAAAAGGAGGCCGCAATGGCCCGAGATCAGGTTACTAACGACCGGTTAACTAAACTGCTTGCTCAGTTGATCGCGTTGACTAAAAGCGGGGACTTGCATTGGGAACGACAGCTTGGTTCGGCTCATCGCTATGCTCGATGGAAGAATAACCTGCTCATACTGGGCCCGGCGGAACCACTCAGCGAAAGCAACACCCCTCGTTATCTTTTCATAACGCCGTTTGATTCACCTTCATGTATTGAAATAAATTCCACCGATGCAGAACTGGGTAGCGCACTGCGAGAGTTGGTTTCTGTCGTCGAACAAGCAAGCGAGAAGGAACCGCCAACCGATCCTTTCGGCATCAGCAACGAAGTTTTGAATCGTCTAACCAGCTAAGTAAGCTGCATACCCAAGAAATCAAAGCCCGAGGCATAGGAGATTTGGCCATATGTCCATTGACATAATCCCGAGCGATGAAGCTGATAGTCTCTCGCGAATTCCACTCTTTAAGCGGTTAACGTCTGACGAGCTCGAACAGTTGGCCAGGGAGGTCGACCAGGTTCAATTCGATGCCGACGAGACAATATTCAACGAGCAGGACAAAGGCGATGCCTTGTATGTTGTGGAGGCTGGCTCAGTGCGTATTTGGGTGCTCGATGAAGATGTGAAGCCGGTGACGCTGGCGGAACTAAAGCCGGGAGAGTTTTTTGGGGAACTGGCGGTGTTGGATCGCGGACCGCGCTCGACTAATGCAACGGCGACTACGGAAACCACTCTTCACCGCCTAAGCAGCGATGACTTTCAAAAGTTTCTGATGGAACATCCGGATGTGGCCATCGACGTTATTTGCGAGATTGGCGCTCGCATGCGGCAAACAAACGTCCTGGTTTCGAAGCGGGCCACGCGAAATATCAACGTTGAGATGGAGCAGCGCGCAACGATTGGCCAGCGCATCGCGGACAAGGTGGCCTCATTCGGCGGATCGTGGACGTTCATCATTATCTATCTGGCCTTTCTTTCCGCCTGGATGGCTTTCAATACCTTCGTTCTAGTTCACTACGGTCACGGAGAAAATGGCGCCCAGTTTGATCCTTATCCTTACATACTGCTTAACCTCATGCTCTCAATGACGGCGGCCCTGCAAGCTCCGATTATCATGATGTCGCAGAATCGCGCCGCCGAAAAAGACCGGCTGGCGGCGGAGCAGGACTTCAAGGTGAATCTGAAAAGCGAGTTGATGTTGGAAGAGCTAATGCGAAAGAGCCGCGGTCGCGACGATCAGATTGAAAAGATAGCGGCTACAGTGAAAGAGATTTCCGCACGAACGAAGGCTGAGTAGCAGTTACGGCGTCGACTTGTTTGCACCCGCAACAGGTTTGGTTGTCCTTCGTGCGGGAACCTTCGCAGGAGCAGGTTCGCCCTTCGGTGCAATGCGCCCGCTGCGCGTGAGGGCGATTCGCTTATCTCGACTCGAAGCCTCATCCACGGCAACTTTGATCGAGCGGAATGAGCCATCGCGCAATTTATTGGTCGGATTGTA
Organism: Acidobacteriota bacterium; assembly: GCA_046726155.1. Lineage (GTDB taxonomy): Bacteria > Acidobacteriota > Blastocatellia > Pyrinomonadales > Pyrinomonadaceae > PSRF01. The sequence continues at coordinate 18,218 of JBKOZZ010000115.1, read as the reverse complement.
AGCAAGCACATACTGCGTGCGCAGGTCACGCACAATCTCACTGGCGATGCGCGGTAACTCCGACAAGCTTTCCGGAAAGAACGCGCGTCCCCCCGTCTCAGAAGCGAGTTTGTTGATGAGGTTGATAGCTTTTTCACGCGGGCTTTTGCGAATAAATCCGCCTTCTTTATCGAGTTCGTTAATAAACCCGATTACGTAAATCTGCACGTCTTCCTCTCGCAAGCGAGCAAAGAGCTTCTCCTGCGAATAAAAGCTGGCCCGGTCTTCGCCGTCCGTAATTACAATCAAAGCACGACGCCTGCGATCGCTATCATCGCCTTTCTTGTATTCGGCCACGTGCTCGGCGCTGAGATAGACAGCATCAATTATTGCTGTCTGCCCGCCTTCCACATAGAGATCATCCAGACCATCCATCAGCAAATCTTTGTTTGCCGTAAAGTCCTGCATCGTTTCGATCTTGTCGCTGCTGATAAAGCGCACCAGGAAGGTTTCGTCACCGGGCTTGTTGCTGTTGATGATGGTCTTTCCAGCGTCAATCACCGCCTGTATTTGCGAACGCAGAGATTGCGAGGTGTCAATTGCCAGCCCATAACTGATAGGCACTTCTTCACGCGTGAACGATTCGATAGGCTGCGGCACGCCATCCTCGAAAACGTGAAATTCATTCTCGCGCACGTTGTCGATAGGACGGTTGTTGCGATCGATAACTCGCACATTCAAAGTGACAAGCTCCGTGTTTACCCTGACTATCTCGTCTTCACCAAATTCTTCGGGTGGCGTAGGTGTTGGCTTTGGCTTGAGCACAGGAGCCGGCGGCGGTTCGCCGAGCTGGGGAGCTATGCGGTCAATGGGAGTGGGCGCCGCATTAGCCGGCGGCGTTGAACGAGGCGTCGCCTTTGGTGTGGGAGTCGGTGTTGCCGTTGTCCCGGCAGGCCGGCTGACGGATTGATTTGTGCGAGGTACGGGCGTTGGCGTAGCCTGCGGCGCCATGGCCGCGCTGCGACGAGGTCGCGAGTCCTGAATCCGGGCCGCCGAAACTAAACTCGATCCAATAATGCAGCTGGCCACGAAAGCTAGTGCCAGCGACAATGCAATTCTATGTTTCCCCAAACCACCCATCCGAATTTCCCTAAATTTCATTAACCCCGTAGTCCTTACCAAAAATAAAAACCAATAATTGCCGATTGACCATAGAACTGGCTGATTCTATCTAAGTTTAACCTTTCCCTGTATATCATGCGAACAGCCTGCGTTTTCCGGTTACTGGAAGCAAACCATTAGCTGGCGCGCATGCCGGCAACGGCGCCTCCTGGCGATGTTTAGAGAGATGTTCAGGAGAGTTAATGCGTTGCCGGAAGGAAATTGTGTGGAGTTTCGAGTTTCGAGTTCCGGGTTTCGAGCTCCAATTTGCGGTTGCTCCGCGGGAAGGTCGTCGCACGGTAGTCCTTAACTCGAAACTCGGAACTCCGAACTCGAAACTTTTAACGAGAGCTGGGAATTGCGTAGTATCCCTCTTTAGCGCGAACAAAGAGACGCGGCAGTCCGCGTGGCGGGGTAACCTTGACTTTGATCTTGTGCCAGCGGCCGTCGTTGGTGAAATTCACCGGCTTGTAGCCAATCGAATACTGATGGCGCAGCTCAAGCGCGATCTGTTCGAAAATGTCATCCATTTCGGCGTTGCTTCTGGGAAAGAAAGCTTTGCCACCCGAGACGCTGGCGAGTTCGTCGAGGATGCCCTGGCCTTCCATGCCCATCTGGCTACCGGCATCGCTACCACTGAGAATGCCGATTCCGTAAAGCACCACGTCTGATTCCTTCAGCAGGCGCCGCAGCTCGTTAAAGGTATAGCGAGAATTATTGTCCTGACCGTCGCTAATCAAAAGGAGTGCGCGTTTGGGATGAGTCCCGCGTTGGACTTTCTCAACGCCTAGATAGCAAGCGTCGTAGAGGGCGGTATTGTTCCTGGTCTGCACGAAGGTGAGCTTGTCGAGCACCGCGTTGCCATCGCGAGTTTTGTCCAGCAGCAATTGCGCCCTCGAGTTGAAGGCGATTAGAAAATATTCATCCATGTTATGGCTGGTCTGGATAAACTTGGACAGAGCATCGCGGGAGCGTTTGATCTTGTCGCCACTCATGGATCCGGAGACGTCGAAGATCACCCCGACTGAGACTGGCGCGTCGTCGTCACTAAAGAAAGTTATCTCCTGAGGTTTTTTTTCATCAAGCACAGTAAAAGCGTTCTTGCCCAGGCCGGAAACGTAGCGGCCATAGGTATCTGTCACGGTAACGGTAAACGTGATCAGGTCGGTGTTGGTGATAACCACACCTTTATCGATTTCGTTTGTGGGCTTTTGCTGACCAGAGGATCCGGATTCGACTCTGGGCGGTGTGGGGGTGCTGTCCGGGTCGCTATTGTCTCCGCTAGAGGATGCACTGGCGGACTTTTGGGGACTCTTGTCCTGGCTTTGCGCGACTGAAGAATTGGAAACGAGAAAAATCGCTACCAGAAAGGAGATGGCGGTGATAGTAAAAGCGCGTCCAGGTAAGTGCATGTGACCCTCGCGTTCCTCGCAAGCGTTCCGGCTCGATTGTGTTGTCAGAAATAGGACTGCAAATACAGATGCCGGAGATAGAAGCTGTGATGTCCGAAGACGTGAATTTTTCGGTAATTCAACTGGGATCGCTTACGTGGGGAAACGCCGCGCGCTACTTCTCTTCCAGTCTGTGACAGCTCGGATTCATTGTAGGACAGCTACCAGACGGGGTAAAGCTAAAAGGAAGGTGCATAGTGGGTCAGTTTGATAAATAAGAGACGCACGCCATAAAGAATCCGACCTCCCCACGCTAAACTGCCCCACTACCGGAAGATCCAACTCCTGGTCGAGGAACTTTTTAGTTGGCTGACCGTGTATGTAAGCGCGGCTAGTCCGAAGGCCCGGCTGAGACTAAGTTGCGCATGGTATACTTTCGCGCTGATCTGAACGCGGGAATCATAAGCAATGGCTGAGTTTGTTTGCCGATTGGGAACGCCGGCGGGCGAGGTAGTGACACGCACAGTGGAAGCGCCGGGCGTTAACGAAGCACGCGCACGTTTGGAGCGTGAAGGTTTTCGCGTCTTCAATGTCACGCCTCCGAAGGCGAGCGGAGTGACGGCGTTCACCCGAATGGGCGGACGCGGTGGCCAACCAAAAGTAAAAGCTAACGATTTTCTTCTCTTCAACCAACAATTGGCGGCGCTAGTGCGCGCCGGTATCCCGATTCTGCAGGCCATCTCGATGTTGCGCAAACGCGCGACTTCGGCACGTTTACGGGCGGTGCTTGCCGACGTTGAAGATCAAATACGCGGTGGTGCGGCACTTTCGCAGGCCTTTGCATCACAGGGAGGCATCTTCCCCAGAATTTATACCGCCTCAATCCTGGCGGGCGAACGTTCGGGCGCGCTGGATGAAGTTTTGCTGCGTTACGTCACTTATATGCGACGCAACGTAGCCTTGCGCCGTAAGATTCGCGGCGCCCTGGCCTACCCGCTGTTCCTGCTCTTTGCTTCGGGATGCATGGTGACGTTCCTGACGGTATATGTTGTGCCGCGGATGTCGGATCTGTTTTCAGGATTTGGTAATGAACTCCCAATTGTCACGCAGATCGTCCTGGGAATTTCCCACTGGCTCTCGTCCAACGTTATTTGGTTTGGACCACTATTCATTGGCGGCGCGATCGCGTTGTTTCTCTGGTCGCGCACCGAGTCTGGCCGGCTGAAAGTCGATGCGCTTATGTTGAAAATACCGCTGGCCGGAAATCTTGTGATCCAACTTTCAATAGCCCAGGCCACTCGCTCGCTGGCCACGTTGCTCGCCGGTGGGATCACGCTGGTCGAGTCGTGGGAGATAGCTGCCGAGTCGATTACCAACCGGGAGTTGCGGCGGCGTAGTTCAGCAATTCTACCGATGATTCGCGAGGGCCGTTCTTTTACAGAGAGTTTGGAATCTGCCAAGTGGGTGCCAATGCTCGCAGTTGACATGGTGGGAATCGGCGAGCGGTCCGGAAGTTTGCGCGAGATGCTTGACGAGGTGGCAATATTTTATGACGCTGAGTCGGAGGTCCGGCTCGAGCAGTTGACGACCACGCTTGAGCCTGCGATTCTTGTGGTTATGGGGGGAGTCGTGGTCACCATTCTATTGGCCATCTACCTTCCAATCATTCAATCGATATCCAGCGGCGCGGGAGTTACTGGGCACCACTGAGTGAGTTTTGGGGAAACGTTTCTGCTGGCTCACTAAGAACCGGCTTAAGAATAAATGAAAGAGCTAACTGAAAATCCTGGGGCGAAACTGCCATCGCAACCGGCGGTAAGCGATAAACTCCCGCGCGAGCGAAACGGTGGAGATAATCACGAGCCACCGGAGGTGCGCGCTGCCAGGGAACTCGCGCGGCGTTACCGGCTGACCTTTGTCGAACTGCTTCCTACAGACCACGAATCCCCGATTGATTTCGTCTGCTTTAACGAGATTCCCGTTGACCTGATGGTGCGCTACCAGTTTCTTCCGCTCAAACGTGATGGAAAGGGACTGCATATCGCGATGGCAGACCCGACTGATCTGGAACGTCTGGACGAACTCCAGAGCGCCCTGAAAACTCGCATTGTTCCCTACGTTGCTACTGCCGGAGCTATTGAGGTGATCCTGCGGCGTGGCGACGCTACGCAGCGTGTCTTGCAGGAGGCGGCTTCCGGCTTTCGCATCTCGCTCGTTAGGGAAACGGAATCGGGCGAAGAAGTGCTCGATCTCGATCGGCTGGCGACGGATTCCGAGATGTCGCCAATCATTAAGCTCGTCGATTCGATAATCTACAACGCAATGGAGTCGCGCTCTTCTGACATTCACATCGAGACACGCGACACCGAGGTGCAGGTCAAGTATCGAATTGACGGCGCACTTTATGCGAAAGTTGATCCGATTGATCTAGCTTATCATCAAACCCTGATTTCGCGCATAAAAGTTATGTCCGAGTTGGATATTGCCGAGCGCCGCGTGCCGCAGGATGGCCGCTTCCGGGTTCGTTATAAAGGACGCAATGTTGATTTCCGTGTCTCGATCATGCCCACCATCCATGGCGAAGATGCGGTCATTCGTATCCTGGACAAGGAGCAGATAAACGAAGAATTTCGTAACCTGAATCTGGACGTCGTCGGGTTTGCCGAAGAGGATCTGCGGAAGTTTCGCCATTACATTGCCGAGCCTTACGGCATGGTCCTCGTCACTGGTCCTACCGGTTCCGGTAAAACCACCACGCTCTATGCCGCTCTCAATGAGATTCGGAACGAAGAAGACAAGATCGTAACCATCGAGGATCCGGTAGAATATCAGCTGCACGGCATTACGCAGATTCCGGTCAACGAAAAGAAAGGACTGACATTCGATCGCGGCCTGCGTTCTATTTTGCGCCACGACCCGGACAAGATCATGATCGGTGAAATTCGCGACACCGAAACCGCTCAGATTGCGATCCAATCCGCGCTGACAGGCCACCTCGTCTTCACGACCGTGCACGCAAACAACGTCATCGATGTTATCGGGCGCTTCCTCAACATGGGCGTCGAGCCTTACAATTTTGTCTCATGCCTTAACTGTGTATTGGCTCAGCGTTTGATTCGCATGCTGTGTCCTTATTGCAAGCGTCAATATCACGCGAAGGAACAGGAGTTGATCGAGTCGGGCCTGCGGCCGGAGGAGCACCGCGACACGCCTTTCTATATCAACGTGGGCTGCGATGCCTGCAACCACACCGGCTATCGCGGCCGTACTGCGATTCATGAGTTGCTCGACCTCTCCGACAATATTCGTGAAATGATAGTCGAACGACGGCCTGGCTCGGAGGTTCGCCGGGCGGCCGAGGCGGAAGGCCTGACAAGTTTGCGTGAATCAGCACTAAAAAAGGTCATGGCGGGAGTTTCCACTTTGCATGAGATTAACCGTGTAACCTTTGTTGAGGAAGTCAGCGCCAGCCACTAGGAACCGGCAAACTCCGGTTGGTCGTGCCCATAAAGGTGGCAGCCGGGAGCCCGCGACTGTTAACTTTGTCGAACAACCCGAATTCCCGGCCGTTTTAAGGAACTGTTGTTTTTGAATTGCGTGTAAGCAAAAGAATCAGGAGCAGTTGCATCTAAGCCTCCTGAAACGGCATTATTGTCGCGCGTCAGACACCGTCCAACCTCCACTGAGAGAGACTGCCATGAAAATAAGAATAGAAACCCGCATCTTTGTTTCCCTCCTACTCACTTTTTGTCTGCTGCTTCTGCCGGCGACGGCTTTAGCCAAGAAAGGTGACAAACATTTCAAAGCTGGAATTGACTACGAAAGCACCCAGCAATGGGAGAAAGCCGCCCAGGAGTTTACCCTGGCCCTTGCCGCCGACCCTGCAAATGTGGAGTATCAACTCCATTTTCGACGGGCGAGTTTCAACGCTTCGCAGTCGTACATGCAGCAGGGACGCGCGCTAGCCGAGCAGCGGGATTTCGTAGGCGCCTACAACGCTTTTCGGCAAGCCTACGGATATGATCCGGTTAATGAGCTCGCAGTGTCAGAGATGGAGCGCATGTTGCGACTCCAGGGCGTGAAGGAAGGGCACAACGCCGGAAGTGGAAACGGAGTGAAGAATACAGAGCAGGGAACGTTAAGCCCGACCAGCGCGCAGGAACCACCTCTGCCGCCGGCACGAACCGAGCAGCTACGAGTGATCAGCTACAGCGGAGACTTGAAAGCGTTCATTCGCAGCCTTGCAGAGCAACTCAACCTCAACGTTATTTTCGATCGCCAGTCTTTTGTCCAACCGCGAAATATCGATATCAACTTGCGCGACGTGACCACCTCCCAAGCGCTCGACTACATCTTTCTTCAGGAGAGTCTGTTTTTCCAGAAGCTCAGCAGGCGCACCATCCTGGTCGCGGATCAAACGCGCCGGCCTCAATATCAACAATTGGTGTTGCGCACTTTTTTTCTTGCGAACAGTGATCCTGAAAAAGCCAAGACCCTTGTGGGACAGGCCATACCGCCTTCGGTTGGACGGCCGCAAACAATTGTCGTCGCCGACAAAGATACCAACAGTTTGACTATTCGTGACACGGCCGAAAACGTGCGCTTGATTGGCGAACTACTTGAGAGCATCGACAAGGATCGCGCCGAAGTTGTAATGGACGTGAATATCTACGAAGTCACGAAAACAAGTTTTCTGCAACTAGGCAATCAACTCGGCCAGGCAGACAAGTTTGCCTTAGGAGGATCGCCGGGTTTCAGCATTCTTACCGACGCTGGCACGACGAGCCCAACGTCACCGGGCGTAAATTTGAGTGCGATTACGCAAGGTGTTCCTACTGCGTTTGCCGCAGCACTGGTGTTTCCACAATCCATAATCACCGCCTTCCAAAGCAAGGGCGATACAAAGCTCATTGCTTCGACGCAGGTCCACGCTTTCAACGGGGAAGAGTCAACCGCCCGCATTGGACAACGCGTTCCGGTGCAAACTGCACAGGCCTATCCGTTCGGAATTCAAACCGGACAACCATCAAACACGGGGGGAAATTTTAATTTCCCTACCGGCGGCTTTCCGGTCATCAACTATGAACCCACTGGTCTGACGTTAAAATTTACGCCGCAAGTCTTCCCCAATCAGGACGTGCAGGTGAAAATGAGCATCGAGTCAAAAGATGTTCTGGGAGCTCAAACCGCTACGCCGACGTTTACTGAACGAACTATCACCGGCACGGCGCGCGTCCAAAACAATCGCACTATGATGCTGGCCAGCGTGGCTCAGGACGTTCAAGCGACAGGCCGCCGTGGGCTGCCCGTACTCAGTGGGCTTCCCATTTTTGGCCGCTTGTTTACCGCACCCACTAACGACAAACGCCGCATAGATATCGTGATTGCCGTGACACCGCGGGTTCTGCGTGCCCCGGCGGTTACCCCACGAGACGAAGAAATGCGCCCGAGCGGAACTTTGCAATCACCCACCACGGGCTCACTTGAAGCCATGCTGCGCGAGGCCGATCGTGAGGACCAACTGGCGGAGTTTCGTTTGCAGCAACGAAACGCGACGGCTAAAGCGACCAACCCAGCGGCGTCGACTGGTTTACCTGTAAATAGCGTGCCTGCAAGTAATGTTTCCGCAAACGCGACGAACGGCGCGGTGGCGGCGCAGGCCTCCACGTCTCCGGCCAACAACTCCGCGCCGGCTACATCCGGGGGCAGTGGTACCGCGTCTCCCACCAATAACACTGTCGCGATAAACTCGTATGCTCCGGCAACCAATGTCGCTCAGCAAAATGCAAAGGCGCAAACACCAGCGGAGGACTTGCCGGCGTTTGTACCGGCTCCTAAGTCGCTCATAAGCAATACCGCCGCGACGGAAGTTGCAGTCGTGAACCCGAACCTGGCTGGCGATGCTCGCGCCACCCTGACAAGCCTGACGCCAAAACCGATCGAGGTTGCTGTCAGTCCAATCAACATGAGCGGAAGGAGTGCGCAAGTAAGTCTGACTCCAGGCGACCAGTCCATGAGAGTAGGCGAGTCGCGCCGGTTTGCGCTTGATGTTAAGTCGGATGCGCCGCTGACCATGGCGATTATCGCCTTGCGGTTTGATCCGAAGGTCGTGAAAGTGCGAGCGGTTTCCGAGGCTGGGGTAAACGGCGGTGGTGCCAGTTTCACCCAGACCGACGCTTCGGGCGTTTGCCTGCTTTCCATTTCTAATATTAGTGGGATGACCGGCCCTGGAGTTTTGCTGTACATCGACGTCGAAGGCGTCGGGCTTGGCGACGCCGCCCTCTTAATGGATAAGGGTTCTACGCATCTGGTAGCCGCAGACGCCCGAGATGTGGTCGTCGAGATGACTGCGGCGCGCGCAACCGTCAAGCAGTAAGAAGATGATTTACCTGCGACAGCGTCCGAATAAACCTGAACGCGGCGATGCGGTGATAGCGACTAAGCTTCCCGGTCGCCGCGTCACTCTGTCGCGCTCTTTTTCGGCCCGCCGGTTTGGCGTGAAGAATCATCAAACCGGGTTCACTTTAATCGAGCTGGTTATCACGATCACCGTGTTAACTATTCTTACGATGGGTGTCGTGCCGCTTTTGAAACTTTCCGTCAAACGCCAGAGGGAACAGCAACTCCATGACGCGCTGCGACAGATGCGCACCGCGATCGATGATTTTCACAGGGACACTGTCGGAATGGCTTGCACCGGAACCTCGATTACCGCAGGTGGGGCGCCTCCGCCGCCCACCTCATTCGATCCCCGCAGCAAGGTAGTGATTTCCGATTGCACGATCTTTGGAGTTGATAATCCGGACCGGTATCCGCCGGATCTGCAAACGCTTGTGGATGGTGTGAATGTAGTCCCGCGCGGAGGCGCGGGCGCGGCCGGTGGGCGGGGATTAGAGGGCACGGGAACCAAAACTACCGACACATCGAGCGTGCTCGATAGTCAGACTTCAACCAAGAAGAAAGTTTACCTAAGGTCGATTCCGATTGATCCGATGACCGGGCAAGCGGAGTGGGAGTTTCGCTCGTGTTACGACTCGGCCGACAGCGGTTCGTGGGGTGGTGAAAATGTTTTCGATGTGCGCTCAAAGTCGAAGGAAACAGCCCTGAACGGAGAGAAGTATAGTGACTGGTAACGAAAAGGCAGCAGTCGGCAGAGGGCGGGAGGCAGGAGCAATGCATGAAGCAGGGGCAATCTGCAGGAGACACCGTTTCATCGTGCCGTCTGGCGTCTGCCGACTGCCGACTGGTTTTACGCTGCTTGAACTGATGGTGGTGATCACCGTCATCATTATTCTTGCAGCCATCGCACTGCCGCAGTATCAAAAGACGATACTGGCTACGCGTGAAGCGGTCCTGCGTGACGACCTTTTCAAGATGCGCTCACTCCTCGATCAATATGCGGCTGACAAACAGAAGCTGCCGCAGTCTCTGGAGGATCTTGTTTCCGGCGGCTACATGCGCGAATTGCCAAAAGATCCAATTACCGGCCAGGCGGACTGGGAAGTAATCACCGGCGAGGATCCAAATTCTTCGGGGGGTGAAAGCGGCGTTACTGATGTTCATAGTGCTTCGCAGGACGTCTCGTCGGAAGGAACGCCTTACTCTCAATGGTAGGTCATTGCCAAATGCCAAATGCCAAATGCCAATTGGAATCGTTTATCAAACTATTAGAAAGGTTTGAACTTAAGCCTTAAGTCTTAGCAATCAATTGAAAATCGGCAATCGGCAATCGGCAATTTTCAAATGCCTAATCCTCTATCCAAGTTGATCAATCCCTGGTACCCATCGACGGCGATTGGTTTCGAAAAGGGAATAGCCACGATGGTTCAACTCGAACGAGGCCGTGGGGACGCATCCAGCCTGCGGCGCGCCGCGACAGTTGCCCTGCCGGAATCTTTGATAGCTCCCAGCTTCGATGAACCAAACATTTCCGACCCGGCGGAATTGACCGCCGCGCTCAAAGAACTGGCCACCAGCGCCGGGTTGCTTCAACAGAAGCGCTGGTCAGTAGCGTTGCCGGACGCGGCCAGCCGGACTTTGATTCTGACTTTGGAGTCGCAACCAGCATCGCGTGCCGAGCTGGAAGAAGTATTAACGTGGAAAATGGAACGAGGCTTCGGCGCTTCAGTTGCAGAGCTTGCCATTTCCCGGGAACATCTGCCGGCCGGCCCGCAGGGAAGAGATCGTTACCTGGTAGTAGCCACTCGCGCTTTCATTCTCGAAGAATACGAAAGCGTGCTCCAGCGTTTTGGCTGGCGTGCAGGCTTGATCGTCCCGCGTCACATCGGCGAAGGGCAATGGTTAACCAGGAATGGATCCTCCGGCGATGCGCTGCTGCTGAGTTCGTCGGCGAAGGGATTCACAGCGGTTGTGTTCCGCGGTAAACAGCCGCTCATCATTCGCAGTGTAATTTGCGATCCTCATGAGTCTGAAGACGAACTGTATCGGCTGCTGCTTTTCTATCGCGATCGACGCGGTGGCGAGGCGGAGAATGCAGCCCAGGAACTATCGCGCGTGCTTGTGGTAGGTGAACTTTTAGACAAAGGCCGGGCTTGCGCGATTGTTAATGAGACGCTCGGAGCGAACCTGCGTTCGTTGAACGCGGCAGACCTCGGTTTGCAGCTCGCCACACGCGAGTTAAGCTTTGACGCCATTGCCGCCCCTGCAGGATTGGCAACCTTGTCTTGGCAATAAGCTTTTAGGCCACTTTGAAACATCTTTGCCTTCTGAAACGTAATATCCTGGCATTATGAGTGTATCTACAATCCCCGGTATTCTGAGTCTTAGTTCCGCTGCCGACCGTGAACTCGTGGCCAGCGCCGCGCAGGGTCTCGAAGGCGGCTTTGAGGAACTCGTCAGACGGTACCAACGACCAATCTCGGGCTACGTATACCGGATGGTAGGGGACTACGAAGCAGCCCTGGATCTTACTCAGGATATTTTCATTAAGATCTATGGTTCGCTTTCACGCTATCGTCCGGAATTTAAGTTCTCCACCTGGATCTACAAGATTGCGCATAACGCGGCAATCGACCACCTGCGCCGCAATACGGGGCGCGAGCGCGCGCTGATCTCGGGTACGGAAAACGACAACTACGATCTTCCGCTCGAGTGCGAGGGACCTAGTCCCGAACAACAGAGCGAACGGGAAGAGCGCCGGGTTGAAATTGAAATGGTGGTGCGCTCGCTTCCAACCGCCTATCGTGAGCTGGTTGTTTTGCGACACTCACAGGACCTGACCTACGAGGAAATTGTCGACGTCACGGGCTTACCCCTGGGTACCGTAAAGAATCGCCTGTTTCGTGCTCGCGAAATGATGCGACAGCAGTTTCTAAATAAAGGCATTACTGGAGTCTAGTTTTCAAGCACTCGTGTCCACTAACCAAAACATTTGCGAGACTGCAAATATTGCCGCCTACATTGACGGCGAACTTGAGCCCGGCCAGCGGTCGACCCTCGAAGAACATATCAAGGAGTGCGCTCTTTGTACTTCGGAATTGCAAGCACAGCGTCTCTTCATGTGTGAGTTGGACTCGGTGCTGGCCAGTCCTTTCGATCGCGCAGTGCCACCAAACTTCGCCAGGGTTGTAGCGGTTCGTGCAGAGAGTGACATGAGAGGAGTTCGCAATCGTTCAGAGCACACGAGGGCTTTGCGGTTTTGCATAATTCTGGGGTTGTCAGCCTTTGCATTGCTCGGTGTCGCTTCGAGTAAGGCTATTATTCTCAACGTGCGGTCAGTCGCCGGCAAGGTATTTGGCATTCTGGGTCTCTTTGCCCGGACTTCCTTCGATGCCGCGGCTGGATTCACTGTGATTTCGCGAGTCGTCAGCCGCGGACTTGTCCCGGATTCACGACTAGTGGGTTTGGCTGGCTTGTTTCTGGTTATTCTCGCCATCGCCGTTCTATCCCTCCTGATATCACGCTATCACCGAACACGCGTTATCGAATAAGCGCGGTTCGCATGAACATATCTGCAGCATCAATGGTGAATGGATTCGTCTTTCAACAGCGCTACGATCTGTCCTGGGCGGCAAGCTTGTTCAAAATCGGCGCGTTGTTATTCCTGATGTCCCTAATGCTTTTAGCGGCCCAGGCGCAGACCGCTTATGAACCAAGACCCACTGACAGTCCCTACGTCGTCGAAGGAACGAGCGAAACTATCGTCTACGCCTTGGGCCACTCATTGAGGATTAATGGCAACGCAAAGAATGGTGCTTTCGCATTAGGAGGCGATGTCATTGTCCAGGGAACGGTGGAGGGCGACGTGGCTGCCATCGGTGGCTCCGTGATCCAACTTGAAGGCGCGCGGATCAATGGCGATGTGATCACCGTCGGCGGCGCCTACCAGCATGTCGACAAGGAGCCACTGCGGAGTCTCGGAGCGCAGACGATTATGTACGCGGGTTATGAACAAGAACTGCGAAACCTGATGCGTAATCCGAAAGACCTGCTGGCGCCGAATTGGTCTGCGAGGTATATCGGGCTGCGGCTACTGGCGGTGCTGTTCTGGTTCATTGTGTCCCTGGCTCTGACCGCCGCAATGCCAGGGACAATCAGCCGGGGAATAGCCCGCCTGCAACTATCGCTCGGTCGCGTCGCGATTATTGGAGTTGTCGGATCTCTGATAATTGGTCCCGGTGTTATTTTGAGTCTACGCTACTTGCCTTACACTATCGGTGTCTTAATCGGCCTGATGGCGCTGCTATTAATAATTGTGGCCCTCTTGTTTGGGCGTGTGATCATCTATGCCGCTACTGGCCGGTGGTTGCAGCGAAAATTCGTAAAAGCGGGGAAAAATTCCGAAGCTGTTGCCCTTCTGCTAGGTACGATTTTCTGGATCGCGCTTTTATCGCTGCCCTATGTTTGGCCATTTGTCGTCGCAGTTGTTTTGGTGACCAGCCTCGGCCTGGCCTTGACTGCCCGATATCGGGTTGGCTGGAAGCGAAGACAGGGAGTCTAAAAGTTCGGCTTTTCTCGCGCAAAAGTGGCTAAAACCCCCAAAAAATCAGACGAATCCAACCGCTCGCGCATCCAAAGCTTTTCAGCGTCTGGCGAGTGAAAAGGTGAAACGACATTTATGCAACTTTTTCGAACACGGGGCGTGACTATTCAGTCTGCGTGCGCTCGTCATAATCAAAGCATATTGGCGTAACTTAACTAGAACATTCATCAAGTCTTGTGCGTAACAGACTGAGGCAGGCTCAGAACGGTTTCCGCAATCGCACGACAATTCGATTGAGTGACCACACGCGTCGCTCATAAATTAACAGGAGGAATAATGAAAGCGCCGTTTTTCGCAGTCGCGCTTGTACTCGTTGCAGTACTCGCCGGCTCTACTGCCAAGGCACAAACAACCCCCGCCAAGCCCGCTCAACAGGCCGGTGATCCCGGAATCACACCTAACGGCGCCATCGGCGAAGTCAAGGTAATTGACAACGGTGCGAAGCAACTAATCGTCAAGACAGACGCCGGATCTTTGGTTACTGTAGTTTTGAGCGAGAAGACGATTTACATGCGGCTGGCGCCTGGCGAGAAGACCTTAACGAACGCGACGAAGATCGCGTTTTCCGACGTTGGTGAAGGCGATCGTGTCTGGGCACGGGGAAAAGTTGCAGACGATAACAAGTCGGTGCCGGCCACGGCGCTGATCGTGATGAACAAAGTGGACATCGCGAAGAAGCAGGAGGCCGAACGAGCAGAGTGGAAAAGGCGAGGAGTCCTCGGCATCATCACGGCACTCAAGCCGGAAACTAAAGAGATCACAATCTCCAGTCGAACAATGGCCGGTCCACAGTCGCTGATTATTCCCGTGTCTGACAAAGTGGAAATGCGTCGCTACGCTCCTGACTCAATCAAGTTTTCAGATGCCAGGGCATCAACGTTTGATGAGCTTAAGGTTGGCGATCAATTGCGTGCTCTGGGAGAGCGCAACCCGGATGGCACTGCCTTTACAGCGGAGAAGGTCGTGACCGGCTCCTTCAAAACAGTGGCGGGTGTAGTTACCGCCGTCGATCCCGCTACGGGCGAGGTAAAGATCAATGACCTCCAGACGAAGCAGCCGCTGACGATTGTCGTTAAGCAGGACGCCGTGCTCAGGAAGTTTCCCGCAGCAAATGAAATGGGCGGCATGATGATGATGGGTCGCCCTGGCGGCGGCGGTGTGGGTGCTCAAACTCCGGCGGCGCAAGGTGGCCGGCAGGGAACGGAACAAGGTAGCGGTCAAGGAGGGGGACGAGGCGGTGGTCAAGGAGCGGGACCAGGCAGCGGAATGCGCATGGGCGGCGGTGGCATGAATCTGCAAGATATGCTCGAACGCCTCCCCACCATTTCCATAGCTGACGTAAAAGTGGGCGACACCATTATCGTTTCCAGCACCAAAGGCGCTGATCCATCGCGCCTGACTGCCATAAGTTTTATTACTGGTGCGGATACGCTTCTTAACATGTTGGCGGCAAGACAGCCGCAGGGTGGGCAAACAGCGCCCAATCCGGCAGCCGGTTTAGGTAGCGGCATTCAATTTGGAATTGGTTTGCCATAAAACAAAACAAGAATCTTCTCAGAATCCGGACTAGTAGCGTCAAGATCCGAAGCCGTAGCGACGAATCTTAATCCGACAGGTTCACGTCTTCGAATCGATAGGATCTCAATTATGAACATCCCCAGAAATATCCTGCGGCAGTCATTGGGAGTCGCCCTAATCGTTTTATTGTCTACGGTGGTCGCGTTGGCCCAGCAGACGCGCGGTACGCTGCGCGGCGTAATTAAGGATGAACTCGGCGCCACAATTGTCGGGTCGACAGTCACCATTACCGATGCGAGTGGAGTAGAAAAAACCACCACTACTAACGGTGAAGGCGCATATGTTTTCAGCGGGCTTGCCCCGGGAAAATACTCATTGCGCGCGAGTGCGCCAGGCTTCGCGGTCTCCGATGACACCGAGGTTGATTTAACAGCCGGGGCGCGGCAGTCACTGGATCTGACTCTGAAGGTTACGATTGAAGAGCAAAAAGTCACCATCGCTGCGGAAAGTCCGCTGAGTATAGAATCGACTAACAACGCAAACCAGACGCTCATAAGCGGGAAGGATCTCGACGCCCTGCCGGACGACCCGGATGAATTAGCCGCTGCGTTGCAGGCCCTCGCCGGGCCCTCAATGGGACCTAATGGAGGGCAGATTTTTGTTGATGGTTTCTCAGGCGGCCGGTTGCCCCCCAAAGAGTCGATCCGAGAGATTCGCATTAATCAGAACCCATTTGCCGCGGAGAATGATCAGCCCTCGGGCCGCATCGATATTTTGACTCGACCGGGTACAGACAAGATCCGGGGCAGCGCCTTTTTCAACTTCCAGGACGAAAGTCTCAATTCGCGCAATCCTTTCGCTACCAGCTCGTCAAAGCGCTCGCCATATCAGCTCAGGCAGTATGGCGGAAATCTCGGCGGCCCACTGGTCAAGAAGAAGGCCTCCTACTTCTTAGATTTCGAGCGACGCGAGATTGACGACAATGAGTTGGTAAAGGCAACGGTGCTCGACGCAAATCTCAACCCGTTGGATTTGGGCTTTGGCGTAGTAGTGCCGAGACGAAATTTGACCGTCAGTCCGCGCGTCGACTACCAAATCAATCCGAACAACACGCTGATCGCGCGCTACAGTTACAACCGTTTCAGCACGGACAACAGTGGGGTGGGCGGATTCTCGTTGCCGGAACGCGGCTACGATACGTCCTCGACGCAGCAAAACATTCAGCTCACCGAAACCGCGGTGTTGAATGCGTCTATGATTAACGAAACGAAGTTCCAGTTTACCCGCCAGCGTTCCGAAAGCCTTGCCGATAACAGCCAGCCGGCTTTGAACGTGAGCGGTTCGTTTATTAGTGGCGGCTCGCAGATCGGTCATGTGACGAACACCAGGCAGAATTGGGAATTGCAAAATTTCCTGGCGTGGTCTAAGGGCACTCATGCCTTCAAGTTTGGCGGTCGGATCCGTGGCGTAAAGATAACGGATATTAATCCGAACAATTTTGGCGGCACATACACGTTTGCCGGTGCGCTGGTTCCGACCCTGGACGCCAACAATCAACCAATTACCAGCCAGCCGGTATTTGTTGACAGTTTGGAGCGCTACCGACGAACGCTGCTGGGCCAGCAGTTGGGTCTTACACCGGTGCAGATTCGCGCCATGGGTGGTCAGCCTTCGCAATTCAGCATCGCGTCCGGGAATCCCCGAGCCGACGTTTCCCAAACCGACTTTGGTCTTTACGCGCAGGACGATTGGCGTGTCCGGCCAAACCTGACGTTGAGTTACGGCTTGCGTTACGAGGGACAAACGAACATCGGCAGCATACTTAACTTTGCGCCGCGGCTCGCCGTTGCGTGGTCCCCCGGAGCGGCGAATAGCGCCAAGCCACCTAAGATGGTTATTCGCGGTGGTGGCGGCGTCTTCTACAATCGTTTCAGTGAAAACAGCACGCTTCAGGCGAACCGTTTTAACGGTGTAAATCAACAACAGTTCGTTGCCAGCGAGATACCGTTATATAACGCTGCCGGACAGTTTGTGCCGCCGCTCGGATCACCGCTCGACACGTTTCCCAATGTGCCGCCTTTGGACATTCTTGGTGCGGCGCAGCGCCAGATTACCTGGCGCGTGGCCGACGATCTTCAAGCGCCGGTTGTTTACCTGGCAGGCACGCAGGTTGAACGTCAGCTACCGAAGCGATTTACACTATTCGCCGGACTGTTCATGATTCGCATTCGACATGTGATTCGCGCGCGCGACATCAACGCCCCCATTCCCGGAACCAACCTCAGCCGGCCTTTTGGAAACATTGGCGAGATTTATCAGTACGAGTCAAGCGGCAGGTTTAATCAGAACCAAATGTTCATTGGGTTCAATAACAGGTTCAGCCGAGCACTAACATTTTTCTCGAGCTACTCGCTGAGTAAAACTACCAACGACACTGATGGCCAGGGCGGTTCGTTGTTTCCGGCTAACTCTTATGATCTAACTGGAGAGTTTGGTCGCGCCGCGTTCGACGTGCGGCAGCGTTTCACTTTTGCAGGCACACTCAATTTGCCCTGGTGGCAGTTGAGCCTGAATCCATTCATTATTGCCAGCTCAGGTGCGCCTTTCAACATTACTACCGGGCAGGACACAAATGGAGATCGCCTCTTCACGGAGCGTCCCTCGTTTGCTGCTGCGGGTGTTGATTGCAACAACCCCGGGCCAAACATCATTTGCACGAAGTTTGGAAACTTCAACTTGCGTCCCGGTCCGGGAGAAGCATTGATCCCGCGCAACTTCGGCCATGGACCAGGCTTCATCTCCATTAACATGCGCATAAGCAAGACATGGAATTTTGGCACCATCCATTCAGCTTCTGCCGCGAATAGCAATAACCAGGAAGGCCAGAGTCAGGCCGGTCAGCGTGGTGGTGGTGGCGGCGGTGGCCGAGGCGCTGGAGCGGGAGTGCCGCGAATTCCTGGTGCTGGTGGTGGTCCCGGCGGCGGCGGACCTGGCGGCGGTGGCGGACCTGGCGGCGGTGGCGGACCTGGCGGCGGTGGTGGTGGTGGTCGAGGCGGCGGTGGCGGTATGGCCGCGATCGGCGGTCCTCCAGGCGGCGGCGCCGAAGCCAAGCGCTACAGCATGCAGTTTTCGTTGAATTTTCAGAACCTGTTCAATCACGTAAACCT
>JBKOZZ010000114.1:0-32210 GCA_046726155.1 Acidobacteriota bacterium | reverse complement strand
AAGGTCCTGCAGCCGGCGCCCAAGCGCTACAGCTTCGTGCTGGGATTAGATACGAACGGCCGCGTCGTCGAGAATCTTCAGGACGGTTCGGCCCAGTGCTACGCCGAAATCGCCAACGCCGTCGAGCGCCAGGGTTCACTTTACTTCGGCAGCATCGGCGAAAGCACCGTTGGCCGCTACCGTCTTGGCTCACAGCATCAGCCCTCACAGTGAGAGAACATCAAGGGACCTTTCCAATTTCGGCGATGAGCGAAAAGCCCGGCCGCCTTGCGTTCTGGCACCCCGGGAAGGCTCACTCTTTTTTGCTCTTGATCCTGCATCACGACCGCTTTGGACGACCTGAGACGTAGCAGTCCTCCATCCCTTTATTCCTTGATTTACTGTCCACTCGAAGCAGTTGACTAGTTGACGCCGTGACGCGTGGGCATTGCACAAAAGTCATACAACCAGTGTGTGGAGTCACGCATAAACAATTGCTCCGCGGCTTTGCCGCCGCACAGGGCGGTAAGGCTCCGCCTTACCGGCGACAGCCTTTAATATTTAGGGAGGCTACGCCTCCGATTCTTTACGATTCATGAGGCAGAGCCTCATGAAAGAAATAATATCGGACGCCGGAAAGGCAGAGCCTTTCCGCACTGTGCGGCGGCAAAGCCGCAGGGGCTTGTCAGTGGTCTGCTTCGCGGATGGGCTTCCGCCACTTTTTTCTGCAAAGCGTGACGCATATCGCGCCTGGTTACCAGCTACACAGCTGTATACCTAGTTACCAACCCGCATTCTGAGATTCCGCTAACAAAACGTGTTTTGAGAGCATTTGGCTCGCCTAATGGATACTCAGTATCCAAGCTCCTGGGCATCCGTGTTGGCACGGGCAAATTTGGTAAGTCTCATCATTTCAACGTTTAGAGTTGCGAAACGACTTATTCCAGCTATGGCATAGGCATTGATGTACCTCATGTTGAGACGGCGAGGATTTCCGCCTCTCCACAAGACGCTTGCATGAGCACACACCTACAACCCCATTCAAGGAATTTAGTCTCACTCCCCAGGAGATTGGATTATGATTAATCTGCTCTCAGCAGCTACCGCAACCCCTAAACACGCATTTCAAACAACGGACCTCGCCAATGCTCTCATGTACAAGCTTTCCCCCGAGCTCATCAATACGCTCAACTCCCTGGGTGTCGATCAGAGATACTCCGTAATGGATAACTATCCCGATTTTCTGTCGGGTAAACCTATGACGGCGACGAGTTCCACCACCGAGCTCGGCGTCGCTGCTACCAGGCGCTGCATTGAAGTGTGGCAAGGAGATCCTTCGCGAATTGGTTTGCTGATAGCCGCTACCAATACTCCTGATCAAATGCTGCCCTGTTTGGCCTCAGAAATAATGGGAAAAACTCACGGCCTTTTATCCCGATCAATTCGTACTGTCAGCATGCAAGCGCAAGGCTGCTCAGTGTTGTTGAAGTCCATTGAGGTCGCTCAATGGTATCTCGCCGCAAATCCGGGTCAGCTGGCCATGGTGTTAATGGCTGAGGCCCACACTCCCTACGTCGCGCCGCTCTTGCGCGGCGAATACTACGGCTTTCGAGAAATCCTAAGACTAAGGAAGGAGCAAAAACTAGATGAAGCCCAGTTTGAACAGAAGAGGTTGGATACCACCTTCGTCATTCAATCGATGCTCTTCGGAGATGGCGCGGTGGCTCTCCTAGTCGGAAACGAGGAGGGAAAACCCAGCTTTGGACCAATTTCTCACTTAACCAATGAAGAAAGGGAAGACGTCAACCTTCTCACAATGAATCGCAATAGCTCACACGAGTTTCTAAAGGGACGACCGCAATACTTCATGCGCTCTAGTGTACCCAATCGAGGTGCACACTATGCGGTCACGACGGTCAAGAACGTTCTGGAACACCCTGACTCACCAGTCTCAAACCTGGGTCAGGTAGACGACTGCCTGATTCACACGGGCAGCAAGAAGATCCTCGATAGTGTTTGCTCTCAACTCCATCTTGAAAAAGATGCGACGAAGGTTCAGGGCTCTTATGAAGTCTTGAAGAATTACGGCAACCTTTCGAGCGCCTCAACAGGATTCATGCTGGCTGAGAAGAACGACTGGAAGGGCCCGGCAATGGTCGTTGGGTTCGGAGTCGGATTTACTGCCAGTGCGGGAATTATGAATTACGACAACTAGCGTGCGCCGGAAAAAAGGTCTCGCGAAGGTGATTAGACGCCGATATTTTCCAGGGTGGGTTCGCCTGTCAGGATACTGGTGATTGTTTGACTTATCTGCAGAAAATCGAATGGCTTTCCGATAATACCGTTGACTAAACTGTCCTCACCGGCCGGAGGTAGTGTGCCTGTTCCGTAACCCGTTACGAGAACGACATCCATCTCCGGCCAGCGCTTGCGAATCTCTCGTGTAGTCTCCCAGCCGTCCATCTCCGGCATCGCGAGATCAGTAAACACCAAATCACAATCATTTCTGTCCAGGATCTGCAAAGCCTTCTGCCCGCATTCGGCAAGCATCACCCTATGACCCATTAGTTCAAGCATCTCTGCAAGCGTTTCTCGCACGGCGGGCTCATCATCAATTACGAGGATCGAAAGCGACGGCAGGGACCCACCTTCAGCCGCCGTTTCGGTGGGTTCTGATTTCACTACCGCTGCCGGAATATCGATCGTGAATGCCGTCCCGCTGCCTAATTCCGATGCCACACTTATTGATCCTTCGTGTCTCTCGATGATGCTGTAGCTAACCGAGAGCCCGAGCCCGGTGCCTTGAGCGCCTTTTGTCGTAAAGAAGGGGTCGAATATCCTTTGTCTGACGTCTTCCAGCATTCCGGTTCCCGTATCCGCAAACCGCAGGCGCAGCCGATCTCCTTCGCGCACACAGCCAATCGAGAGCTTGCCGCCTTTGGGCATTGCGTCGACAGCGTTGACGATTAGATTGACAAAGACCTCACGCAGCTCGGAAGCACTGCCAAACGTGTGCTGCCCGCTTTCGGCGTCCAGCGTGACCTCATAATCGAGACCGCGCAGTCGGGCTTCGTTTTCCCACCGCGTACGTGTGATCTCAATGGCATCATTTAGCAAACTCGAGACGTCAAGCATTTCAAACTCTTTCGCCGGCGATTTGCGGGCAAAAGTCTGAATACGACGAACAGTAGCGGCGGCGTCTTCGGCCGCTGTTTGAATAATCTCAATATTGCGCACGAGGGGCTCGTCGTGGGTTTGGCGGCGAAGTAACTGAGCACGGCCCAGGATTGCAGCCAGAGAGTTATTAAAATCGTGAGCAACGCCAGACGCCAGTTGGCCCAAAGCGCGCAATTTGTCGGCCCGCGCGGCGCGTTCGCGTTCTTCTTTCTGTTCGGTTATGTCCCGGGCAATGCCAAGAACGCCGGTTGTGCGCCCTTCAACTACCAGCGGGGAATTATCGACTCGCACGTAGCGTAGCTTTGCGTCGGCGGAAAAATAACGCATTTCATAAGTTTGCGCCTGGCCCTGCATTGCGATTTCCAGTTTATTGCGGACGAGGTCTCGATCAGGGTGATACACGAGTTCGCAAACCCGACGCCCGATAACCTCTTCGCGCTTTAGTCCCAGTGCCAGCAGCGTGGCGCTGTTACACCATTTGAAACGGCCGTCCATATCTACCGCATAAATGGATTCGCGAGCACTCTCAAGTATGTTGGTGAGCAGCGACTGATGCTCGCGGGCGACAGCCTGTACCTTGCGCAATTCCGAAAGGTCGCGGGCCGTGCAAACCGCAGCTGCTACCTCTCCGCCCTTGTCCATCACTGGTTCAATTGAGACTAAAATGGGCCGGTCAAGGCGGTCAGGCGTTATCTCTAACGTGACACTGCTTCCTTCCTCGATTGCTTTTTCGACGACGCAAGCCGAGTCCGCGGATGTAGTGCGAAGGATATCGCAACACCTGCTGCCCAACAGCGCGCGCGGATTCGACGCTTCCATCGCCGCGCCAGCGCGGTTGACCCGTATGAGAAGACCAGCGCGATCAAAGATGAAAATACCGTCAGACATTGCATCGAAAGTGGTTTCCCATTCCGATTTGCCCTTGACTACCATTTCAAAAAGTTCAGCCTGCGCCATACCGATTGCCAAACGCTCAGCGACGGAATGAACCAGGGACAATTCGTCTTCAGTCCAGAACCGCAGGTGATCGGTTTGGTGGATACACAGCACTCCGCGGAAAAGGCCTTTGACGATTAGGGGGTAGGCGATCTGGGATCGAACGCCGACCAGGCGAGCGTGTTTTCTGACAGCGGCACTTACCTCTGCGGACACCTCGTAGTAATTCAATGAATCGGCAATAACAAGCGGTTTCGAGCTCTTTAACAGATGTTGGCCGACCGGATCGTCGTAGCTATCCTGAAAAGCACTGATGCTTTTGCAGCCCTGAGCAACATATTCGTGCTCCACCGGTGAAATAGGGTCTACCGGATCATAAAGGTGCAGGTGTACCCGAGAAGCATTAAGCGCGAGTCCGAGTTCCCGAGTAGCCGTACTCAGAACTTCCGGCAAACTAAGCGAAGCACGTATGGCCATCGTCAGCTTATTAACCAGCGCCTCGCGTTTCGACGTGGTCTCTGCCTTTTGATAGAGCTCAGCCTGGCGAATGGCAATACCCGTCTGATCGGCGACTGCTTTGGCAAGAGCAATGTCTGATTCGCTCCATTGCCGCAACTCGCGCGTGGTAGAGAGAGCAAAAGCTGCGGTCACTTCGTCACCAACTCTAATTGCCACATACATGATTGAGCGCACATCAGCCTTCGCAAGAATGCGCTCATAAAAATCCGCTATCCGTACGTCATGGGCCGCATCGTTGAAGCAAAGTACGCCCTCTTCTTCCAAGGATCCAATTAGTGACTGCAAGTCTTCCAACTGGAAGTTGGCTGCAGCCGGGAGAACGCCCTCGGCATGATATTCAGCCATGTTCGTGGCGCGATTCCCGGCCTGGTCTTTGATGAATAAGGAGCAACGATCGGCGTTCAGATAGGACCCTAGCTCGTGGACAGCCGTTCGGAAGATCTCCGAACTATGCAACGAACATCGAATGGCCTGCGAGATCCGATGGGTCATGGCCTCGCGTTGAGACTGCCGGGCCAGCACCTCTTCAGAGCGTTTGCGTTCCGTCAGATCGCGACCTACACCTTCGACGCCGACCGGTTTTCCGTCGTGATAGATTAGCCTGGTACTGACCTCTAGCCGGACACGGCGTCGGTTCTTCGCAATGATCTCCAGTTCGTAAATTGTCGCGCGCTCCTCGCTCGTTTTTTGCGCGATCATCTGCCGGGCTATGCTCACGTATTCCGGCGCGAGCACATCAACGATATTCATCTGAAAGGCTTCTTCCCGGCTGTAACCGGTGATCTGTTCCCCACTTCTATTTAATGAGGTGAAATTTCCATTGAGATCGTGCGTATAGATGATGTCGTTGGCATTCTCAAAAAGTTCGCGATAGCGCTCCTCGTTTTCCTGCAAAGCCTTCTGCGCTTTTCGGTTCTCCGTTACGTCAGTAGCCACGACAATTACGCCGATTACGTGGTCCGCTTCATCTGTTAACGGGGAGTAACGTGCTTCAAATGTAAAGTCCCCGATGTCAACAGCTCTGGAAAATGTCTCGCCGGCAAGCGCGCAGCGAACATTCGTGAGAAGCCCTGGATTGTCACTATAAACATCAAAAATGGATTGCCCTACCATTTCGCCCGACTTCCAACCCAGCGTCTTCAACCCTTCGCCTTCTGATAACGTAAATACGCCGTTTTGGTCGAGCGCAAAGAGTATTAGCGAGGCACCACTAACGACTGTGCGTAATCGTGCTTCAGTTTGCCGCAAGGCTTCACGTCCGCGACGGCGATCGGTGACGTCTCGCACCACTGCCTGCATCGCCGCCCGCCCGCGAAACAGGAAAGGCATTCCGGTGACCTCTACATCTATTACCTCGCCGTTTAATTTAATGTGCTTCTGCTCATTCAGTGGCGTCGATGAACCTAATTCCTCAACCTCTCGAATCTGCCTCGTAACTATGTCGCGCGAATCGGGATGAACGACGTCAAATAGAGACTTGCCAAGCAAGTCTTCGGGACAAGAGGCCCCCCAAAGCCGCAGCGCGGCAGGATTGACATAGACGAATTTTCCTTCACAGTGGACGATGATTGCTTCCGGCGACAGTTCCACCAGCCGGCGATATCGTTCTTCACTTTCTCTTAGCGCTGTTTCAGCGACCTTTTGTTCGGTGATGTCGCGGATTACGCCACGAACGCCAGTGGGACGCATTCTGCGATCCCGCTCAATTGTAATAACGCCCTCAAGATATCGTCCGCTGTCTTCGGTGTCCTTTAGATAGTAAGTCGATCGCAGCGGTGAATCAGTAGCAACTCTTTTCGTTTCTTCAATGTCTCGCGCTGCTGCCTTTGCTCCGATCAAGCCGGCCAAATGTCCGCCAACAATTTCATGGGGAGACTTGCGAAAGAACCTGGCGCCGGCCGAATTTATGCTCGTGATAATTCCATCCATGTCGCGCGTGTAGATGATGTCGGCTGCCTGCTCGACAATCTCTCGATAATGCTTCTCTACACGACGCCGCTCGGCAAGCCTGGCAACCTTTACCAGCAATTCCTGATTACGAAACGGGAGTGCGAGGTAATCGTCCGCTCCCGCCGTCAAACCCTCGATGCCATGTTCCGCCGCATTCCGGAGTCCACTAACCAGGAGCACCGGGATGTCAGCTGTCCTGGGTTCTTGTTTGATTTGGCGACAAAGCTCAATACCGTCAAGGACCGGCATCACCACATCGCTAATCACCACATCAGGCCCAAAGGAATTTACCGCTTCGAGGCCGCTGCCGCCGTCAGCGGTAGCCATGACTTCGTAGCCTTCGTTTTCTATGAGTTCGGTAAGGAGCGATCGAACATTCTGATCGTCATCTACGATCAGCACTCGACACTTTTCTGAGGAAGACCTTAGCATCTGCTACTCGAGTTTGGAGCCAAGTCAAATTAGCCAGTCGGAAGCTGAGGAGCGTTGCCGGCAATGGAGCGAGGAGAATAAT
Source organism: Acidobacteriota bacterium (assembly GCA_046726155.1). GTDB lineage: Bacteria > Acidobacteriota > Blastocatellia > Pyrinomonadales > Pyrinomonadaceae > PSRF01. Next base: position 25,135 of record JBKOZZ010000114.1, on the reverse strand, counting down.
GAGCCCTGGATTGCTCTGGAAATTCCGTCAGTTCTCAGGAAGGCGGCCTCGACTCGCCGCGGCTGAGTATAACAAGGCTAGCACGCGTTTGTCATGATTAAATAGCGTAGTTGTGGGATTTATCCCACAATCTCTTCAGCTGTCTGTCAGGGATAGGATCGTCTTTTGGCAGGTAAATCTTTGTCGGCCGTTTTCGCAAAATATCCAGGACGGTAGTTTAGTTTTAGTTTCTGTTTACGCAACTCTGGATCGACAACCTCGATCTGAATTCGACGGTATGAGCCATCACGGGCCTTGTTTGAAGGGGAGTAGGCTACCAGATACTGCTCGCGCAGGTCGCGCTGGATCTGCACAAAGGCACTCCTCAACTCGCTCTCATTCTTCGGGAAATAGGCTCGACCGCCAGTTTGCTCGGTAATTTTTCGGAGCGACGACTCATCAACACCCCCCTGATAACTGTCACCAATCCCGATCGCGTAAATAAGCGCATCTGCCTTTTGTGCTTGTTCAATCGCCTCGTGCATCTTCACCTGACTAATTGTGTCTTCACCGTCTGTGAGAAGGATTATAGTCCGGCGAGTATTTTCAGCCGAGACCGACACCAGGTCATTGGAAGACGCCCAGACAGCATCCCAAATGGCAGTGGCGCCAGCCATGATCTGGTTCGTATCTGAAATCGGCGGTGTGCTTGTCCTGCCATCGCCCACCACAACCCCGCCGCCTACGTAGCCTGAAGGCGGCACAAACTCCACCCGGTCAATGGCCCGTCGCAGGCGATCAAGATTGCCGGTGAAGCCCTGTTCCAGCGTAACGTCCCCGGTAAACGAAACAATTGCTGCCTCATCTTTGTCAGGACGCATGACCGCTTCAATAAAGGAGCGCGCCGCGGCTTTCTCATCTGGCAGAGTGCGTTCTTCTGAACGGCTGGTATCGATTAGAATGGCAATCGACAGAGGCAGATCGATGTTCGGTTGGAAAGTGAATATCTCCTGCGGCTGACCATCTTCGAGTATCCGGACATCTTCTTTCTTCAGGTTACTGATGAAACGTTTGCTGCTGTCCGCGGCAGTAAAGAAAATGCTGGTGAGATTTGTCTCGACACGAACAACTTCTTCCGACTCCTGTGGAATCTCTTCCTTTGGCACAACAGTTGGCGTCGGTGACGGAGCTGGTTGTTGGGAATCGGTTACTCGCCTGGTGCGAGATTTTTGGGGAACTCCGGGAGTCTGTGTCTGCGCAGACATCTTCGCCGGGACTATGGACCCAGCCACGAGTAAGATCAACAGTCCAAATAGCAACAGCAAATTTCTTATTACGCGAATAGACATCTGTCTCTCTTACGGCCTGACGCTGTCCGCTTTCGCCGTGTACCCGTGTTTAGTTCTAACTTTTAGATCTTTTCGACCCTCAGCGAGCTTGACCTCTATCTTACGAAAACTGCCATCGTAACGATCATTGATAGGTTTGTAAGTAACGAGGTATTGAGCGCGAAGCTCCCTGGAGATTTTGTTGAAGGAGCGTTCCAGGGAAAGCATGTCACCGGTGAAAAAGGCCACTCCACCTGTCTCTTCAGCCAGAGTTGTCAAAGCGCGATCTTTCTGATCCTTCACTTCTCCGGCTTCAACCCCGGGAACGGCGGAGATGAATCCAGCCTTCGTAGAGATCGCAAAGATCGTAGTCTCAGTCCGCTGGGCAATGTCGATAGCATCACGAATGTTAGCCCGGCTGTAGGTATCTTCTCCGTCGGTAATGACTACAAGAACGCGCCGTCCGGCAACCGTTCTCAGCTTTTCGTCGCAAAACTGCCAGACAGCGTCGAAGAGCGCGGTTTGGTCTCCTGTTTTCTTCACACTCGAGACTGCGCGATCGAGTAGATCTACCTTGTTAGTAAAATCCTGGCGCAGATTTATCTCGTGGTCGAAAGTAGCAAACAGAACTTGATCCTTGCGTTCGCGAACCACCGTCTGGATGAAATTCATAGCCGACTCTTGTTCAAACTTGAGTTTGCCTGCTGTCGACGGAGAAGTGTCCATCAGAACTGCGACGTACACAGGCAAGGTCAGGCCTAGATCATCTGAGAAGGTCTCGATCTGTTGTGGGACTCGGTCTTCGAGAATGACGAAATCGTTTTGGGTTAGCCCAGGAACAAATTGGCCCTTCTTATCGACTACCGTGATCGGGAGACGCACGCGTCGAATGAAGACTGTCTCCGACTGAACATCCTGCTCATTGCCTGTCGGTGGTGGCGTCGGCTTCGGCTTTGGCTGTTGCGCTTCGATTGCACCAGCCGCTGCAAAGACGAAGGCGACCGGTAATAGTCTCGTTAATAGAGAGGGGAAATAGAGCTTCATACTAATGGAATAGGTGATTTTGCCGTGTTCTTACCTGTCGGAGACCTGCTCTTTGATGCCCGGTCAACTCGGCGCCGTTGCCCCCAGCTGAGCCTGTCGGAATACCGCTAGCTTGAAAGGATTATAAGACCACATGTCTGGAAACAAACCAAACTCGACTAATGCAACGCACCTGCACGACACCTCTCCTGGCAGTTTACCTTTGGCGTAAGCGTATCGGGACAGTCTGGGCCTTGAAAGAGTCTGGTAGCCAGGATTGTTTCCGTAGCCATGTCGGATCCCGGCATAGCTTGAATCCAGTTTTGAAGCCGCGATGTTCTGCCTCACTGCGTTTCAAGTTTCTCCAGCAAATGGGTTAACTCCGCCGGTAACGGCGCAAAGAAGCTCATCTGTGCGCCACTATACGGATGACGAAACCCCAACTGTTCTGCATGAAGGAACTGTCGCTTCAGTTTACGAATCTGGGCACGCACCTGCACATCTCGCACGTTGTTGTCGCGCCCGCCATTGTAAAGCTCATCGCCGACGACCGGATGCTTTAGCCATGACAAGTGAACGCGGATCTGATGAGTTCTTCCGGTTTTTGGTTCCACATCAAGCAGCGTGAACGAATTGTAACTGCGGCGAACTTTATAGAGAGATAGAGCCCCCCGGCCGCCCGGCACGATCGCCATCCGGGTTCGATTGCGAGGATCACGCGCGATCGGTTGTTCAATGCTTCCGCTTTCCTGCTTTAGCACGCCGTGAACCAACGCCACGTAACTCTTAAAAACTTCTCGTGCGCGAAATTGATCAGCCAGGTTCTCGTGGTCCGATTCGGTCTTCGCCGCAACAAGCAGACCAGAAGTGTCTTTATCCAAACGATGCACGATGCCGGGGCGGATTGATCCGGAGTTGGAGAGTTGCTGAAAATGATAGGCCAGGGCGTTGGCAAGGGTCCCGGAATGGATTCCGGCTGCCGGGTGAACGACCAGGCCGGCAGGCTTGTTGATCACGATAATGTGATCATCTTCAAAGACGATTTCGAGCGGAATATTTTCAGGAGCGAAGTTACCGGCCGGCGCGGGTGTTAATTCAACTTCTATTACATCCTTGTCAGAAACTTTGTAAGAGGCCCTGGCCGGTGTGCCATTCAACAGCACGTCACCCGCTTCAATCAGCCGCTGCACACGAGCCCGACTCCAACCTTCGATCCGCGCCGCCAGATATGCATCGAGACGCATGCCGGCTTCGGTTTCATTGACCTCGAACGTAACGGTCTCATTGTCAGGCGACGTCTGGAGTTTCTGATTGGGTGAATTCATACGCGGAGATTCTAACCACAAAGAACGCGCAAAGGCCGCAAAGACTCTCTCTAATCTAATGAGAAGCTTTGCGGACCTTCGCCAAATCCCGGGTACGTTGTGGGTCGGTTCCTAATGACTGTTCTCTAGCCATGCTTGCTTTCAAATTCTTTCATGAAAGCAACCAGCGCTTCTACGGCAGCAAAGGGGAGGGCGTTGTAGATCGACGCGCGAATGCCACCCACCGAACGATGACCTTTCAAGCCATCCAGCCCTTGCGCCGTTGCTTCGGCAGCAAACTTCTTTTCGAGTTCTTCCGAGGGAAGCCGGAACGTCACATTCATAATCGAGCGCGAGTCAGCATCAGCATGTCCGCGATAAAACCCAGTTGCGTCGATGACGTCGTAGATGAGCTGTGCCTTCGCTTCATTCTCGCGATGCATTGCTTCAAGCCCACCCTTCTCGAGTAACCACTGGCTGACAAGACTAACAATGTAAATGCCCCAGGTGTTCGGCGTGTTGTAGAGGGATTTATTCTCGACGTGCGTGCGATAGTCGAGCATGGTATGTAGTCCGTCTGGAATTCGCTTCAGCAAATCGTCGCGCACGATAACGAGCGTGACACCACTCGGTCCCATATTTTTTTGCGCGCCGGCATAGATCAGGCCATATTTATCAACCGGAATTGGATGCGACAGAATGTCCGATGATGCATCGGCCACGAGTGGAACGTCGCAGACCTCCGGTTCCTTCTTCCACTCAACACCCTCGATCGTCTCGTTGGTTGTTATATGAACGTATGCTGCCTTGGGATCCAGATTGAGCTCATCGTTTGCGGGAACGCGAGTGAAGCCGCCGTCCGCCATCGTGGCGGCAACGTTAGCCGTTCCCACGCGCTTCGCCTCTTTGAGTGCTTTCTTGCCCCAACTGCCGGTGATGACGTAGTCAGCACTGCCATCCGCGGGCAGAAAATTCATCGGAAGCATCGAGAATTGGAGACTCGCTCCACCCTGTAAGAAGAGCACGTGATAGTTGTCGGGAATGGCGAGAAGTTTTCTCAGATCCGAATCCGCGTGATTAATAATCTCGTCGAAGGTTTTCGAGCGGTGACTGATCTCCATCACCGACATGCCAATTCCAGGGAGGTTCAACAGGTCACGCTGCGCCTCTTCCAGTACTGGCACTGGCAGAACAGCCGGGCCGGCGCTGAAGTTATGTATTCGTTCCGTCATTGTTATCTCTCATTGTTATCCTCGTGAGTAGCAAATCGTAAATAGTTTCACGCTTCGACGAGTACCCGGCGACGGCTAGTTACGTATTTGTCCTATTCACGATTCAAATAACTATTTACCGTTGTTTTGCTGCGACCGCATCATGCGCCCGGCGATTCGGACGATTAACGACCGCGGCGCCAGGCGCTCACTTTGGGTCATCAGAAAATTCGTCCAGCCGGAGATGATGTGGCTCTTGCCATGGGCCAGCCCGCGCAACGCTACATCAACCACTTCTTCAGGGGTCTGCGAAATACGAGCTGGCGGCTTTTGCCCACGAGCGGCTTCAAAGAAGTTTGTATCAGTCACACCGGGACATAGTGCCATCACTTTGATTCCCTGCGGCCGGTTCTCTTCCCAGAGCGCCTCCGAAAACGAGAGCACGAATGCTTTCGTGGCGGCGTAAGTTGCCATTAAAGGCACCGGCTGAAACGCCGCAGTCGAAGCCACGTTGATGATTACTCCCTGTCTTCGTTGAACCATGGGCTGAAGGAACCGGTGGGTCAGTTCCACCAGCGACTTAATATTGAGATCGATCATGTTCAACTCGCGAGCCAGATCGAGTTTGCTGAATTCACCCATCGAGCCGAAGCCGGCGTTGTTAATCAACATGTCGACCACCAAGCCGCGCTTCTCCGCTTCTTCAAACAATCGAGCCGGCGATTCGGGTTGGCTGAGATCCATCGCCACGTATTGCGCGCGGATGCTGCTGGAGCGCCCCAATTCATTGCACAGCGTGATCAGCTTGTCTTCTGACCGCGCAACGAGCAAAACATTCCGACCGCGAGCGGCGAGCTTTCGTGCGAAGACTTCGCCGATGCCGCTGGATGCGCCGGTGATGAGCGTTGTATTCATGAGACGAAGTCTCTCACAGGGATTGCCAGCGAAGTGTGACTGACTGTCCCGGTACGTAGCCAATTACCAGCAGTTTGACGAAAAGCTGGAAAACTGCTGTCATGCCTGTCCGTAATCCTTGCCATTAACGTAACCTAGACTTGTTTCAGTGCCAACAAATCCAACTCGATGATGTCGGCGTTCCCCGCACTCAATCCATCCAGCATTCCGCGCGTAGGCGCGTTATCGAGATTTATTCGAGCGACAGCAGCTTCCGCCCCTTCAAAAACAATGTTCTCCATCTCCTGAATGTTAATGTGTTCACTCTTGATCGCATCGAGCACGGTCGCCAACACTCCGGGACGATCGAGGTGACGCACAACCAGACGGTAAGTCGCCGGAGTTTGTCGCGCCAAATTCACAACATTGGGCACCTTCCCGGTCTCTTTGAATTCCCGTACGATCCGAACGGTTTCAGCGGCGATGGCTTCCTGTGCTTGATCAGTTGATGCGCCGATGTGATGCGTGCCATACAAATTTGGCTCCTTTGCAACGTCATCCGTAAACTCGGCTGTTGCCGAAGTTGGTTCCTGGGCGTACACATCGAGGCCAGCGCGAATCCCGCGAGATCTTATGGCCTCGAGCAGGGCAGCCTGGTCCACCACCTCGCCGCGGGCGGTATTGATGAAATAGGCGCCGTCTCGCATTGCCGCGAAAAACTCGGTCCCCAGGAATGCCCTGGTGTCGTGGTTTAGTGCGACATGTACACTAACAATATCAGCTTCGCGCGCCACCTCAGTGGGCGTTGCTTTGTATTCAACTCCGAGTGCGGCGGCGCGTTCAGGAGTCAGGCTACGGCTCCAGGCAATTACCGGCATGCCAAAGGCGCGGGCGCGCGGTATCATTTCAGCCCCAATCTTTCCGACACCCACAAGACCGAGAGTTCGCCCAAAAAGTCCGCGCGCCCTGGAAAACTCTTTCTTGTTCCATTCGCCGCGACGCAATGCGATTACATTGTCAGCAATACGCCGGTCGAGCGCGAGGATGAGCGCAAAGGCCAATTCGGCCACCGCTATTGAATTCTTGCCAGGGCAGTTCGACACATAGATGCCGCTTCTCGAAGCAGCGGTCACGTCAATGGTGTTGAACCCAGCACCGGCGCGGACCACGAGTTTGATCGGACCGGCTGCAAGCATCTGCTCGGTTACTCTGGTCCCTCGCACCACCAGCACATCGGGGGTTTGCCGGCGAATCGCCTCGGTCAGTGTCTCGTCTTTAAGATCCGGCTGGTATGAAATGTCGCAGCCGAGGGCCTGTAAGCCATCGCGCCCGGACTGTTCAAATTTGTCGGCGACTAAAACGCGCATTTCGTCAGTGGTCCATAATCAATGGTCCGTTGCCAGCAAGGAAGCTCGTTAATACTAGTAAGAGCGGACTAACAACTGACTAAATCTTATGAATGAGAAGTCCATCTCGAAGCTTCGGCTCAAACCAGGTTGACTTGGGTGGCATGATTTCTCCGGCATCAGAAACGCTTAATAAATCTTCCATCGTCGTCGGGTAAAGCGAAAAAGCTACCGCTGCTTTCCCTTCGTCGACAAGTCGCCTTAGCTCTTCGGCGCCTCTCACGCCGCCAATAAAGTCGATTCGTTTGTCTGCCCGGACATCTTTGATACCCAGGATCGGGTCAAGCAGGCGATCCTGAAGAACGCTCACATCGAGGAAAGCAACAGTCCCCTGAGGCGGTGGCCTATCTGATCTCAAACTAAGTGTGTACCAACGGCCGTCAAGATACATCCCCCATTGTCCCCGACGCTCAGGCATGTTATGGCCATCTTCCTTAACTTCAAAACTCTTTTTGAGAGCTTCAAGAAACTCGCCCGCGGAGAGTCCGTTCAAATCTCGAACAGCGCGATTGTAGGGGAGTATCTGAACTTGATCGTCAGGGAAAATCACTGCCAGGAAGAAGTTGTATTCTTCGTCCCCGGTATATACGAAACTCTTTTCCTTTAGTTCGATCCGGGCACGCGCGGCACTGGCGGCGCGGTGATGGCCGTCGGCAATGTAGAGAAAAGGAATCTCGCGAAAGGCGTGCACGAAGCGCACCGCATCAGGAACGCGCCAGATCGTATGTTGAATAGCATCAGGGGCGATGAAATCGAAAATGGCATTCGTCATCATCGTTTCCATCACCATTGTGTCAATGTCGCGGCTCGACCTGTACGTGAGGAAAACGGGTCCGGTTTGTGCGCGTAGCGCCAGCATGTGATGAGTGCGATCGTCCTCTTTATCGCGTCGGGTTCGCTCGTGTTTACGAATCTGCCCTTGATCATACTCATCTAGCGAGCAGCAAGCGACCACGCCAATCTGCTCGTGGTCTCCCATAATCAGCCGATACAGATAGAGGCTTGGAGACTCCTCGGTCACGAGCGGACAGTCTTTAATCAGTTTTTCAAAATTCTCGATGGCTCTCCTATAGACCGGATCGCTGTGTATATCAGTTCCATCCGGCAGATCAATCTCGGGACGAGAGACGTGCAAGAAACTCAGCGGATTGCTTGCAGCGAGAGCCCGCGCTTCATCAGTACTGACGACGTCATACGGAACACTTGCTACTTCGCTTGCCCGATCAGCAGGTGGACGTAAAGCATTAAAAGAACGGATAACTGCCACTAATTCCCCCCTTTGCGCACGCTGCAACCGCCAATTGACTAGCAATAGAGTGGTGGCAGAATTCCGACTGCGCGTCTTTTCCGAACACAAATTAATTGCAGGAGCTTATTGCTTAAGACTATCCGTTCACGCGCGGTCTTAGCAAGCCGGGACATTAATCATACAAGCAGCTATTAATTGAGAGAATTCTATTCAATGGAAATGCTCTCAACCGGCACGCCGCAACAAGCAAACTGAGTGTAAAATGTTTCGGAATGTCCAGTCCGGAAGAGTCGAAACGAACGGAGCTTGAAGAAAGACTGCGCGAAGTGGACCGGCAACTGCGCAGCGAGATGCTTGCGCGCGGTTTCGATCCTGCTCAAGACAACAATCTTGCGCTTACGGCTCCGCTGGCCAGGCTTTACATGGAACGAGAAAACTTGCGGGCTGAATTGGACGCGCTCAATCCGGAACCTTAAGGGTTTGAAAATAACAATGGGATCACATGACTGAAATCGAGAGAATCGTAAACCAACTTAAACGGGCCTTTGAAGGCGAAGCTTGGCATGGACCGGCGGTCCTGGAAATTCTGGAAGGGATACCGGCGCAGCAAGCCGCCGCACGGACTTTTAAGGGCGCACACAGCATTTGGGAAATTGCGCTTCATATTGCAGCCTGGGAGCGCGCCTGTCGCAGAAGATTAGGGGGTGAGCGCGCACAACTCACGGACGCTGAGGATTGGCCCGAGGTTGCAGTTGCGACCGAAGAAACGTGGCAACAGGCCAAAGCAGAACTCAGGCAAGCGCTCGAGGAGTTGTGTCAAGCGGTTTCCAAACTCGATGAAAGTCGGCTGGATCAGCCGATTATAGAGGGAATGAGTTCGACGTATATAACGCTTCATGGAGTCATTCAGCACAGTCTTTATCACGCCGGACAAATTGCCATATTGAAGAAAGCATCATCGCAGCAGGAGGGAGTATGAACGAACTTGCTAGTCGACAGTGTGTTCCATGTCGCGGTGGAGTACCACCGTTGCCAGCTGATGAGATTGCGAAGCTACAGGCACAGCTTGAGGGTTGGGAAGTTGTAAATGAACACCATTTGCGCAAGGAATACAAATTTGAAGATTTCAAAGAGACGCAGGCGTTTGTGAATCGAGTCGGCGAAGTTGCCGAAGAACAATGGCACCATCCCGATATTTGCTATGGTTGGGGACGAGCGGAAATCACAATCTGGACACATAAGATTGACGGTCTGACTGAAAGCGATTTCATCCTCGCTGCGAAGATTGATGCGATCTGAGAAAACGTAGGTAATGGAGGTTTGGTGAGCGACGTTAATAACCAGAATTCTTGTAAGTCCCGCGGACAATCAGATGCGCAATTGAATACCGATGCGCAACCAGATCCCTGCTACGATAAGATGATGGCTGAACCTAAAGATAATAACCTCCTGAATTTCATCGCTACGACGATCGAGACCATGCGAGATCAGATGGCTACGAAAGACGATCTCGTAAAGATTGAGACAAAAATCGAGAGATTGCGAGATCAGATGGCGACGAAAGAGGATCTCGCTGCCCTCGAAGATCGGATGGCGACAAAGGCAGATCTCGCTGCTCTCGAAGATCGGATGGCGACAAAAGCAGATCTCGCTGCCCTCGAAGATCGGATGGCCACGAAAATTGATGTTGCGGCTATACGCGGTGACGTCGAGCAGGTGCAGGTGCGTCTTGACTCGATTGATCGCGCTCTTGGTGCGCGTATGGGTCTAGTTGAAGCCGATATTAGCCGCCTGCGCAGCGTGCTCTACTTGCTGGTAAAAGACAAACCCGACATGCTGAGACTTCTGGGTCAAGCAACGACAGGCGAAAGTCGACCGCAAGGGTGACAGCAATCCCGCGCCGGCCGATCAGGCCCTTCGCCGATTGGGTTAGCCTGCTTATTTCTGGATTTCAGTTCGGTATATTTCTTCCGTTTCAGTGATCATTCGCTCCACGCTGAAATTTGTGGAGGCCGTTCGCTGAGCATTCGTTCCCAAACGCGCTCGCGAGTCCTTGTCCTTCAGCAACAACACAACGGCGTCTGCCAGCTTATTGAAATCGCCAACCGGGACCAGTAAGCCCGTCTCGCCCAATTGGATTAGCTCGCGTGCCCCTTCAGTTTCAGTTGCCACGACAGCCGTTCTGCTGGCCATCGCCTCCGCCAAAACCAGTCCAAAAGACTCAGTGTGAGACGCGGAAACAAAGACATCCAACGCGCAATACAGTTGCGCCAAATCTTCCATCCAGCCTGCAAGTCTGACACGCTCTCTTATATTTAGCTCGTCGATCAACTGCTCGAGGTTAGCTCGATGTTTATTTGCTGGCGAGTGATCCATCCCGGCGATGATGAAGTACGCAGTTGGAACTTGTTTCAGCACCGGCACGGCCGCGCGTAGAAAGTCTTCCTGACCCTTGAGTGGCGTCAGCTCTCCTACAGTGCCTACGAGCAAGCTATTTTCTGGGAGCTTCCAACGATCAAGAAATTCCCGCCGATCAAACTTCTCTCTTGCAGTTTGAAATCTGCGCGCATCGATTCCGTTTAGGACCACCCTAATTTTTTCGTCAGGCACGATTCCTTCGGATCGAAGCTGCGAGGCGACCGCTTGCGACACAGCAATTATTCGCGCGGCTTTGGAAAGCGTTATCCGATGCAGCCGGCTGAGTCTAAAAAGAACGTGGCGAGTAACAATTAAGTTCGAACCCGGATTTGTCCCTGCAGCATAGGCAGCCAGCGGGTAATCGCGGGCCATGTGAGCGTGAACTATCTGAATACCGTTCTTCTTCACGAGCTTCGAAAGAGCGCGAGCGCTATTCACATCCAGCGAGTTTCGCAACGCAAGCGTCGTTACATTTTGTTTCGAGAATTCCGCAAGTTCCTTTAGCAGCGGGGATCCCGGTCGAACCGCGACATAGACATCATGGCCGCGAGCGACAAGACCCTTTGCGAGATCCGCAAGATGTCGCTCGCCACCACCGAGAGATTGAGCTGAACTTATCTGAAGAATTCTCAACGCGGGAAACTCTGCCGCCAAGTTGAAGTTGGACACCTAATCAGAGCAACTGACTGTACACAAGAATTCACTCGTCATCCAGATTAAAGCGCACAAATTCAACCTCAGATTAAGTCGCGCCTATAGTATTCACCAGTGTGAGGGAAATGTCCTTAGCGGCCTCTTTCCGCGTATTGAAGCGGAACAGAAGGAGCCCTACCTGTTTGCTTACCGGCTAGGATTCATTCTTCGCTCTCAAAACAAAACGCTGCGAAATGTGACCAAGCCGCCCGGCACAGGTGTTGCCCATTAAACTACTTCTCCCTTGCTTTGTGGACGTTTCGGCCAGGAAATTTGAAGGAGGATAATCGTATGGCGAAGCCAAAACTAGTGACAGGGCTTTTCAAGAATCGAGTAACTGCGGAAGCGGCGGTTGATGCAATCCTGAAGCGCGGTTATACGCGCGACGACATCAGCGTCATGATGTCTGACGCAACGCGAAGCAAAGAATTCGCTTTGCAAGCGCGAACTCATGCAGCCGACGGTGCGGGGGTTGGAGGCGCTGTGGGTGGAGTGGTAGGAGCAGTCCTGGCGGCGATCGTGGCGGTCGGCAGCACGATTTTTCTGCCTGGGCTAAACCTGGTAATCGCAGGACCGATCGCGGCAGCGCTCGCCGGAGCCGGCGCGGGTGCAGCTACAGGCGGTGTCATCGGCGCCCTAATCGGTGCGGGGATTCCGGAGTATCGCGCCAAGGTTTACGAGGCAGGACTACGCAGTGGCGGCATCCTCTTGGGGGTTGAAGCCAGATCAGATGAAGAAGTAGACAAACTGGAAGAGTTGCTCGAAGCGCTTGGCGGAGAGCGCGTTCGCGCCGAGTAGTCGACCCTGGTAATCACAACCAGAGCGAGGAAAAAAAGAGGGCTTGCAACGACTGATCGTCGCAAGCCCTACTTCTTGCTGAGGTGAAAAGCTGCCGGATATCCGCGAACTATTTGCGCACTGCTTCGCCGATATCTTCGATCGTTTCGCCGACCTTGCGTCTGGCCTTGCCGAAACCTTCCTGGACTTTACCGCCAGTCCGATCGGCGTTGCCCTCTTCCTCAAGATCTCGGTCGTTTATTGTGCGGCCAACAGTTTCCTTGGTAGCACCTTTTGCCTGATCGAATTTTCCTTCAATCTCATCTTTGTTTGGTAAGCCCATTCTTTCCTCCTTTTGTTGTCGCTTCGCGAGAAATAGTTCTCTCGTTAATGGCACGACCTGGAACAGAGCAAGGGCTGTTCCCCAACATTACCGTGCACTTTGACCGACTGGAAATGGAGACAGAGGCGGAACCGATAACTCAAGGAAGCAGGAATAAAGCGAGCTCATTAATGCCTGTATGTTTCGCAGACTCTAGTGCTTGATCTTAAGACAATCTAGAGAGTAGGCCAATGTTGGAGTTCGTTCTCAAACAGAGCGTTTTAATATTAAGGTGCGACATAGATTCTCTTCAGTAAGTTCGTGAGAATCCGATGAGATGGTGTCGAGAAAACTCCTATCTCGTTTCTTTCGCAAACCTGTCTTGCAAACGTATTTTGGGCGTGTCCGCTTTTTAGGAACACGCCCGAATTGCTGCGATGGAACTGCTTTAGAACTGGAACCTTGCTCCCACCTGCATTTGGAACACCTGACTGCCAGGATTAACATTATTGATCAAGATCGCGCCTGTAGCTGGATCACGAACCTGCAAAAAAGTCGGATTGATTGGGGGCCCACCGCTGCCGCAGAGTTGACTTGGGATGGTGCAGAACTGGCCGCCACCCCCGAAAGCGGTGGCGGCGGACGGCGCTGCCGCAGTTCCCACCTGAATGTTGGGCCGGTTGAAAAGGTTGAAGAATTCCGCCGAGAAAATCAATCGCCGGTATTCATCAAAATTGAAGCTCTTCTGCACGCGAGCATCAGCCTCCCAAATGCCGCGATTCCTGAATTGGTTCCGCTTTTGAGACAGACCCGGAACCTGAAGCGGCCGTTCATTATTTATGGTGTCCCCGTTTAAGTCAGCACCCACTGTCGCATTGAACGGCGTACCAGATCGCAAGCGAATGGCGCTCGAAACTTCAAATCCGTACGGAAGAAAAAAAATCGGGTTCGCCATAAACTGACTTTCACGATCAAGTCTGCTACGGTAATACTCGCCTCTTAAATCGTAAGGATTTTCATACCCGACACCATCCTGGCGTTCGTTGTCGTCGTCTGACAAGAGCCTGGAGAACGTGTAATAGGCATTGAGTTGAACCCGCTTTCGAATCAGACGTCCTCGGAACGTCAGGCCTTGAAAAAGCGACTTCGCTGTAGACTCGCGAACTGCGACGGCTCCGAGCGCAAAGCCCTGTTGGGCTTGAGTAGGTCGTTGGCGCGTGGTGAAAGAACCGGTTGGGAAGGCGAGCGCTAAGCCCGTGGTCGGATTCACGAAACCTGCAGGGGTGTTGATCGCAATAAACTGCCGCCCAGACGCAAGTATCTGGTCGACGATACCGCCAGGGGCCGACATGGTGGCGAAATTTGCGGCGGTATTGTTCGCCTGCAGAAACGCGACATACTGCGCGCCGGTTAAAGGCGAAGGCACATTTAGATCGCGAAACCGCGACACCCGGTGCGTTGATACGTTTGCATAATCGACGCCAACAACCAAGTTCGGTGCAATCTCACGTTCAACTCCAAATCCAAACTGGACTGAACGCGGGTTCTTAAAGTCCTCTGCCTGCCCAACCACTTGAGCGCCAACAAAAGGGCTTGGATTCAGACCAAGTCCACTCGCAATGCCGGAAATTTGGTCCGGTGTGAGAATCGGCAGGGAACTTAATGGAGCTGAGTTTAAGTTAACGCCGATGATCGCAAACTGACGGTAAACCGTATTAGGTGTGCAACGATTCTTCGCGTCGGTACCGTCGGCTGCAGCCGGGTTGCAACCTGTAATTGTTTTGTATTGCGCTCCCGCGGCGCTATTCAAAAACGTATCAAAGGTGGTTTGGCTGAAACCCGTGAATGGCAGGCGCGTGCTGACATCTCCCGGGGTCGCCCGATAATTGTTGACAGGGGACGCAAGTACGATCAGCGGTGTGCGAGCATAGTAGACACCACCAAATCCACGTATGACCATCTTGCCTTCGCCCTCAGGATCGTAAGCAAAGCCAAAACGCGGTCCGATTTGCCATCCACTGTCTGCAATTTGTGTAGGGTCATAACCCTTACCACGAATCGGAAAGATCGTGTTCTTCACCACATTAACGATTTGTGTATTGCTCGCATCTGGTGTTGGATTCAATTGCTCTTCCAAACGTAGACCGTAGTTGATGCTTAGCTTTGGAGTCAGGCGCCAACTGTCCTCACCAAAGAATGCCAATTCGTGAACCTTCATCCCAGCCTGCAAATTTCCGATCTGTTTAAAGAAGCTGGCACTAGTGCTGTCGAAGCGACCCAAAACCGCTTGAACGAGGGTTGTACCGGACCCGGTTTGAGGAGTAACGGAATTTGACAGTCTCAGTAGTGCGTCCGACACCTGTTGGGCCGTGCCACCGAGGCTGAGATTGTACTGACCAAATTGGTTGAAACCGAAAGTTTGCGTGGCAAATAGCCGGCTATATTCGCCGCCGAATTTGAAATTGTGGTTGCCGGTTAGGTACGTTAAGGAGTCCGCTATCTGGTAACGCGTATCGTATTCGGAGTTGGGTAGAAAAGATGATGTGTCCGCCCCGCCCGCGCCATAAGTTGCAAAGCTGGTTACGATTTGCGGTACCGCGGAATTGGAAAGACGTGGCCGATCTTCGCGGGCCCATTGCAAGCGCAGTTCGTTAATAGTGTCCGAACCGAAGTTGCTAACCAGTTGCGCAACGCCAATCTTCGTCTTGTCCTGCTCAGTTCCGTTTGTAGATAACGCCTGTCTCGTAGTGGGATCCACAGAAGTTTCACCCCTTGACGCGGCGTTTAAGGCATTGTTCGAACTGGCACTGAACCGAACGTTGAAGCGATGGTTGCTCGCGATGTTCCAATCCAACCGACCTAGGCCTGCCTTAGCATCGTTAGTTTGCAGGTATGCCTTCTGCTCAGAGTTATAAAAAGCAAGTACTTCTTGTTGAGGCGCAGTTAATGATAGCGAGCCTGGGAAACCGATCGGGAAAAGGAAAACAATTTGACGATCGGCCCTGAAGCGTTGCTGCTCGTATGAGCCGAAATAGAAGAGCTTATCGTGCTTAATAGGTCCGCCGATCGATCCACCGAATTGATGTTGTGTTGGGGCGAGCGTCGGGGTAATCCCGAGAGCATTCAACTTTTGATTCGCCAACGCTTGCGTGAATTCATTGCCACGGGCCAAGCGGCTCGGACGAAGCAAATAGAAAGCGGAGCCTCGGATATTGTTGTCGCCAGATTTTGTTACCGCGTTAACAATGCCACCCGTGGAACGTCCGAATTCTGCCGAATACCCCGACGCCACGACTTGGAACTCTTTGATAGATTCCTGTGGAATAGTGAAGGCAAGATTCGAACGTTCACCACCGCGAATCCCGCCGAAGAAAGGCTGATTATAATCCACACCATCTACATTGATGTTTCCATTGATGCCCTTCTGCCCCGAAAGCGAAATCTGACCGCGTGAGGGATCGATTTGCGCAGTCGGCGTGAGGGTCACGAAGTCCTGAAAACGGCGGCCATTAATTGGCAGGGTATTAATCGCGGTCTCGTTGAGAACCGCATCGGATTCATTGCGTGTAACCTGAATCGCATCCGCTGTAATATCAACTGCGGCCTGAACAGCGCCGGCGCCCAAGGTAATACTTAAGTCTGTACTCCGTCCGACATTTACCACAACGTCGGCAAGTGTGGCAGGCGAAAAGCCACTCGCTTCCGCCGTAACCGTGTAAATGCCGGGGGGAAGTAGAACGACTGTAAAGAGTCCATCGCCACTAGTAGTGGCGCTCCTTTCGAGTCCCGTCCCTTTGTTAGTAACCTTTACAATCGCATTCGTTACCGCCGCACCATTTGTGTCAGCGACCTGACCGGCAATCTGGCCACTGCCGGCTTGTGACTGCGCTAACCCGACTATGCACAAAGCTAGAACAAGCGCAATCAGAGAAAAGAGCCTTACGTATTTCAACATTTGGGGGGTTCTCCTTAAGCATGAGATAAAGTTGATAGAGTCTATCCGCGGATCGAGGCACGGTTGGAAATTGAAAACCGTAAGCAATCCAAATCATGCCAAATAGAAAGGAATAGCGATTAAACAGCCCTGCTTTGAACGCGATACTAATTCATTTCTGACACTGGCTCAAAAAATCGGGCGTGCTCTGAAGAAACGAGCACGCCCGGACTTAATTAAGGTCAGTGGCCTGCCTAAAACTCAAAGCGAACGGCTAATTGAACCTGACGCTCGCGGAAGAAAAACCCATTGGACAGGTCGCTAGGTGTACCGAACGTCGGATCGAAAGTCGCAAGCAAGTCCGAACCGGAGGACGAGAGCACGTACATTCGATTATTGACTCCCGTAACCTGTGTGCGGTTGAAAATGTTGAAGCTTTCAGCGAGCACCTCGATCTTGGCATTCTCCTTTATCGTAAAACGGCGCGAGAGACGCAGATCGACGTACTTGATCGACGGCGTATGGAAAGCGTTGTTTGGCAACAACGCGAAACGGAGCGAACCATTCGAACCGTTAATGCCACTGGTTTGGGTGGTGCCAAAGACTGTTGCGCTAGGTGTAAAACTGTTTGTAACAGGGGTGTAGCGGAACCCGGAAAACATATTCACTATCGGTGCAATGGTCCATCCATTTAGAATCGCTGCCCCAACCTTGTTATCTTTAAGGCTCGCGAAGTCAGTATTGTAAACGACACTAGCGACGAACTTGTGCCTGCGGTCATAAGGAGACAGACCGTTATCACTCTGTGGATCGAAGGGATCAAAAAGCGCGGAAAAGCCAGGTGTAAAGGTCGCCGAACTCTGAGATCCACCGTTGTCTTGCGCTCTTGAGAGCGTGTAATTGGTCTGAAATTGCAGGCCGTTCGTCAGACGGCGGTTCGCCTGCAACACCAGCGCGTGGTACTTAGTTGCGACGCTATCGCGAATCTCCAGGATATTGCCAAAGCTGGTGTTTGGTCTCACGCCGAAGTAGGTAGGAAACACCCACTGCTGACCTGCGAGGGGGCCATCCACGATGCTTACGCTTCTCGTCCCGGTCGGTGGATTCAAATTGGTGTCAACGAAGGTAGTGAGATTCTTTCCAAAACTGAACAGGTAACTTGCTGAGATGACTGTATTGCGCCCCACTTCGCGCTCAATGATGACATCGCCTTGATGGATCATCGGGTTTTGAAAACCATTTCTAAAGTAATTAACTGCTGCTGTGCCCGGGGGTGCACTCGCCAAAATGTTTGGAAAGATGGGCGCCGTTGGATTTCCCAACAGTATGCTTGCGGTGGTTGGGCAGGTCGCACTGGTGCCGGTGCCGGGACAAAAAGGTGCCACTGAACTGACAGCCTGACCGGTGCTGAGACCAGTATTGATCAGGGAGTTAATTATGATCGTGCCATTCACCCGCCCATAGTAAATTCCGTAGCCACCGCGCAGACTCGTCTTGCCGTCTCCAGTCAAGTCTAGTGCGAATCCCATGCGCGGACCGAAGTTGTTTTTGTCACTCGGCCTGTTAGCCGTTTGCGGCAGGGCGGCATTAACGAGAAACGGCTCCGGAAATTTCTCATATTCCCAACGCAGGCCGAGGTTTAATGTCAGACGCGGTGTTACGCGCCAGTCGTCTTGAGCAAAAAAAGCAAGGTCAGTCGTGGTTAACTGAAAACGAGGCGGACCAAAACCTTGCAGATAGTTGCTGGTGTAGCACTTGCCCGCAAGCCGTGTATTTGAAACTGGCGTCGCTTGGGTAAAGCAGGTCCTGCCTGCCGTCCGCAATGCTCCACCCGTAGCGAAATTCACGTAATCAACGATAAAGTCGTTGATATTGGAGTAGGTATAAGCACCGGCCCCGGTGAACAGGTTGTCGTCTATGTCTCGTACGCGATTCACGTCCGTACCAAACTTAAAAGTGTGGTTACCGGAGGAGTAAGTCACAGTGTCCGCGAATTGAAAACGCCTCTCGTCTGGCAGGGCCACGCGGTCTAAGAAGTTCGCTTTGCCGATAGTGAGCCCGTTCGTCAGAGTGATTTGGGGAGAGAAACCGTTTGCAGTGGTCGGCTGTCCCGGTAGCGGCGGTTGAGCAAATGCTGAGTCGAGTTCCTTCGCCCACTGGAAGCGAAACTCGTTGATCAACTTGCTTGACACTGTTGAAGCGAGACGTAGATTGAGTGAATCTATCTCGACAAAGTCATCACCGAACCCAGCACGGTCGCGCTGGACCGTTGCCCCGGTCTGAACTCCCGCGGGCGAGTCCCAACGCAATCGGTTATATGTGGCGGTGAATTGGTGATTCTTGGTCACGTACCAATCCACCTTCGGCAGAATAAGCCTTTGATCTCCACGACGTGGCACCTCGCCTGTTTGGTCGTTGAGAAAGGTCAACGCCGAATCAATCTGAGCGGTCGTCAAACCTCTCGCCGCGAGGGTAGTGCGGTTGACCCCATTGAGATAGTTGGCAGCACTGAACACGGCAACGCCAGGAAAGTTACGTTTTTGTTGGTCGTAGCTGAAGAAGAAGAAGGCCGTATCCTTGACTATTGGTCCGCCGATGGTTCCACCAAATTGATAACGCACGTCCTTCGGCTTGAGCGCAACACGCGTTGAGACTCCGTTAACTAACTGATTTATGAAACTGTTCGGATTGCGCGCGCCCCATTTGTTATTGCGGTCGTATAAAAAGGCCGAGCCATGAAACTCGTTGGTACCAGACTTGGTGATGGCGTTGATAACGCCGCCTGCGGAACGTCCGTACTCGGCCGAGTAGTTTGAGGTGTTAACTTGAAACTCGCGAATGGCGCCCTGGCTGATCGAATACGCACTGCGGGTGCGACCTCGCTCCTCCGAGAAAAACGCTTGGTTATTGTCGCCCCCGTCAACCGTGCTGTTGTTCAGCAATCCAGAAATACCCCGAAAACTAATTAGACCGAAGTTTCCGTCAGGAACAGACCCAGGTGTAAGTATCGCAAAGTTAGACCAGCGCCGGCCATTAACCGGAAGCTCATTGATTGAGGTCTGGTTAAGGTTGGTGGAAAAGTCCTGCTGGGAGGTATTGATGACGGGAGCTTCTGATGTTATCTCAACCGTGCCACCGGAAACTGGGCCGATTGTGAGTGCGGCGTTGATATTTGTCTCGCGGCCAATTTCCACCGTCACCTTTTCCTGGGTGTAGGGACTGAATCCAGAACCGTTGATAGTGACGGTATAAGTGCCCGGCTGCAGACTCGAGACTTTAAAGCGGCCCTGATCGTCAGTAGTCGCATTATCTTCCTTGTTAGTTTCGATGTTTCGCACCGTCACCGCAGCGTTTGAGACAACTTCTTTGTTCGGGTTAGTAACGACGCCGCCAATGGCGCCAGTCACTGTTGACTGCCCAAAGGCGATCGCGCTCATCGCGAGAATAAACGAGAGAGCAAAAGAGAGCTTCACAATTTTCGACATACTGGGGAACTCCTTAGGGATGAGATAGCGTTGAAAGAGTCTGCGCGACGATTGGCGCAGGTTGAGATCTTTGAAACCGAGAACAAGTTGAAATTATGCTAATCAAGAGGAAGTGGCGAATAATCGTTGACGCGAAGTTCTATCACGCTTGCCAAGGTTTGTGCAAGAGTAATACGCGTTAACTCCCAATGAAATCCATGTTGCTGCTTTGACTCTGAAGCCATATCGAAATGAATTCACCGGACTTTTATTTCGCAAGACGTATGCCGAATAGAGATCAGACTCTGGTGTCAATTTACCGCCAGTTTTTAGCACTTTAGCTGCGTTTAGACTTTTTTAGGACAAAGCTTAGCCGAGAATTTGGATAAAATCGGAAAATCAGGAAATCCGGGGGCAGCTGCCCGATTCGCAACAACTGCTGCGAACAGATCGTGGCGACGCCATGAATGACTCTACAGCCTTCCGGTAGTGTGACCGCGTGGGTAGGTTGAGCTTCCCTTCAGACACGTTCCACTATCATCGCAATTCCCTGTCCGCCGCCGATGCACGCAGTAGCAAGCCCATATCGGCCACCTCTTCGACGCAGTTCAAGCAGAACCGTAAGAACCAGTCTTGTACCGGTGGCGCCGAGCGGATGACCCAGCGCAATCGCGCCTCCGTTTACATTCGTGCGCGAACGATCCAACCCCAACTCTCGCTCAACGGCAAGATACTGAGCGGCAAACGCTTCGTTAACTTCTACGAGGTCGATGTCGGAGAGTTTAAGGCCAACTTTATCCAAAGCCCGACGCGTTGCCGGCACTGGTCCGATTCCCATTATTTCGGGCTCGACGCCGGCATAAGCCCAGCTAACAATTCGGCCGATAGGTTTTGCGTTCCGCTGTTTTACGTACTCTTCTCCGCAGATAATCAGCGCCGCGGCGCCGTCAACTATTCCCGAGGCGTTCCCTGCGGTTACAAAACCATCCTGGGCAAAAGCTGGTCTTAATTTTGCCAGGCCTTCCAGCGTTGTCTCCGGTCGCAAGTGATCGTCCGCGTCAAAGACGACGGTAGACTTCCGGGATTTAACTTCAACTGGAACGATCTCCGCAGAAAAGTAACAGGCATCTTGGGCCCGCTTCGCTTCCTGCTGCGAGCGGAGCGCGTACTCGTCCTGTTCTTGTCGAGAGATGTCAAACTTGCGCGCAAGGTTCTCGGCCGTTCCCGCCATCGGTGTGTTGCAGTAGGTATCCAGCAGTGCCACCATCAAGCTGTCTTCAAGTTTGCCTCCGCCGAGCGGAAACCCCGAGCGCGCGCCCCTGATAACATGAGGAGCCTGAGACATGGATTCCATTCCGCCGACTAAGGCAGTTTGAGCTTCACCAAGCTGAATCATTTGTGCGCCTGAGATAATTGACTGAATCCCGCTACCGCACAGTCGATTGACGGTTAACGCCGGACGATCAAAGGGCACACCCGCCTTCAGGGCTACATGCCGTGCGCCATAGATTGCATCGCCGGAAGTCTGTAGTGCATTCCCAATGACAGTATGATCGATTTCTTCGGGCCTGACCTTAGTGGCCTCCAAAGCCCCTTTGGCGGCAATCGCCCCAAGGTCAATTGCCGAAATCTCTTTCAAAGCGCCGACATACTCGCCCATTGCCGTCCGTTTGCCACCCAATATGAAAACGTCCTGCCCCATTTGAAACTTACCCTTCCATTGTTTGAAACTTGTTGTAGTGAAGAATAGCAGAGAGTAGCAAAGGCAAATGGGATGGTCAATTTTGGGGAATTACTCTTTGGGCGTTTCTTACAGCCTTGATTGCGTTGTATCATTCTGCCTGAACTGCGGCTCACAAATGGTTCTCCTGCTATTCAGTGGTTCAACGGCAATACATTTCAAAGAAATATTCAGTAAAGCGGTGACAAGCGACGGGTAGCAATTCCTCCTGGAATCCAACACATCGGCTGGCGCCTAGTCGCGTCGTGGCTGTATACGGTCGGGGCGCCTTAAATTGGAACCCGAGGTTTTCGGAGTCAGGCTACTGATCCGGGCGCTTGTCGATTGATGCTTCAAAAGAATCAATGTTACTCTCGCTGCAATGTTTAATCCCAGTTGTTACTAGGGTCTTCCAAATAACAATTTAACCAAAGGAATATTCCTCATGGCTTTCAACAAGCATGCCTGTCTTCGCAATTATCCTTGCGTTCTCGTCATCACATTTTGTTGTATGGTCTTTGGCGCGTTTCAATCTGCGTCAGCTCAAAAACTCGATTCTATTGAACGTCAGCGCACTCTAGACATGCTGAAGACGGTCAAAGGTTCGCTAAAAGACAATTATTACGATCCTAACTTCCACGGCATCGATGTCGAGGCTCGCTTCAAAACTGCAGAGGAAAAACTCAAGCAAGCCACTTCGCTCGGACAGGCGCTTGGGATTATTGCGCAAGCCTTTCTGGACTTGGATGATTCGCATGCCTTCTTCATTCCCCCGGCGCGCCCGGAGCGTGTTGAATATGGGTGGAATATGCAAATGATCGGTAACAAGTGCTATGTCGTCGCCGTGAAGCCAGGCAGCGACGCGGAGAAGAAGGGACTCAATGTTGGCGACCTGGTTCATTCGGTAGAAGGCTTCAGGCCGTCGAGAAAAGATCTGTGGAAGATGAACTACTATTACCGGGCACTGAGTCCCAGAGCAGGTTTACAAGTCGTCGCTCAAAGCCCCGGCGCCGAACCGCGCCAACTCGACATCGCGGCAAAAGTAAACCGTGGCAAGAGAATTCTCACTTTTGCTGAAGATTACAATGAACTACTCAGAGAGGCCGAGAATGAGGACCGCCTTGACCGCCATCGCTTTTACAAGGTCGAAAGTGTAATTGCATGGAAAATGCCCAATTTTGATTATGAACCGGAGCAGGCTGACTCAATAATGTCCGACACCGTGGGAAGCCGTTCAGCACTGATCATGGACCTGCGAGGCAACGGCGGCGGATACGTTAAGACCCTGGAGCGTTTGGCCGGTAACTTCTTCGACCACGATCTGAAGATCGCCGATCTAAAAGGACGCAAGGAGATGAAACCGCAATTGGCCAAGACGCGCGGTAAAGACATTTTCAACGGCAAGCTCATAGTATTGATTGATAGCAACTCTGGTTCGGCCGCGGAGATTTTTGCGCGGTTAGTCCAACTCGAAAAACGCGGCCTTGTGATTGGCGATCAGTCGGCTGGTGCGGTGATGCAGTCTAAACCTTATTTCTATGAAGTAGGAGCCGAGAATGTAGTCAACTATGGTGTCAGCATAACTAACGCAGATGTCATAATGTCAGACGGCAAGAGTGTGGAGCATGTTGGCGTGACACCCGATGAGTTGGTGTTACCGAGTCCGGAAGATTTGGCGGCGGGTCGTGATCCGGTATTAGCTCGCGCTTTCGAACTCGCCGGCGTGAAAGTTGACTCAACTAAGGCAGGGGCAATGTTCCCGCTTGAGTGGAAGAAGATGTAAGGGATGCCGATCCTAACACGCATGTTCGAGGGCTGCGCTTAAATGCATCGCGGCCCTCTTTTTTATTCTTTGAACCGGTGCGCTGCCCGATAGCGGTGAAGCAGTTCCTCCAGGAACCCTTCGTAGGTAAACGTCGGCAGATCGTAAGTGGGACGGAGCTTGTACATTATCGGCAGCGCCACGCGCCAGGCCATCCACTGCCTTGCCATGTCTGCCAAATCCCAGCGGCGCCGCAAGAAAGCTTCCACCACTTCTATTTCGGATTCGCTCAAGGCGTTCAGCTCGGCAACGAAATCCACTGGCTTGAATGATCGTCGCAACGCGGGATCGCTTACAGGAGAAGCAAACACCTGGGCAAAAGCTGGAGCTTCCGCCTCACGCTCGCGTACGACGACGGTCCCCGCAACCATGTCGCCAATGCGTTGATCAGACAGGCTAACGAAGACAGAGATCAAGCCAATTGAATAGAAGGGCGCAGGCATCATGTCCGCCGTTCGCAGCAGATTCCGCACTGCCGCCTCCCAGAACGTAATAGGACGTCCATCCTCACGAATAACGCGCAGCTTGAGCCAACGCTTGCCTGGCGTTTGCCCGTTCCAAGTCCACTCGAAAAAAGCGAAGTAGCCGGAAATAATCAGAAACACGATCAGGATCAAAACTGCTTTGACCCATTTAGGTGCATTGGAAAGCTGCTCACCGAAGCTCGAATAGTTCGCCACCAATGTGAACGCGATGATCATCAGGATGATTGTGAGTGCTTGCAAAGCATGGTCGATCGCGCAGGCGAGAAAACGATTGCCAATCGAAGCCAGCGCAAAGTGAAGCGGCACGCGCTCCGGCGTTTCGATTATCAGAATGTCTTCGGTAGCTAGCGTTGCGGACATTGAAAACGGAAAACCAATTGCCAACATTCACACAAGGTTCAAACCATGATTTTGAAACAGAGTAAAGTCCGCCACATTGCCAGTGGCCAAACGCGCGCCGCAACGCAACGCCACCGCGGCAATCTGACAATCAGCGAGACTGCGCGAACGATGGCCGGTCGCGTTGAATAATTCTGCCGACTTGTGAGCATCCGATGCGAGAAACGGCTCTGGGGTCGCAAGAAGCGCTTGAGCCAACGCCTCATCTTTGGGGGTTAACGGCCCACAAAGAAATTCGCTCCACACGATGGAGCTGATACCCAGGTCCTCATTGTCTGTGAGCCATATCTGCAGTTTCGATTCCGCCGGGGATCCGGGCACAAGTGCTTGGATGAGAAAGTTAGTGTCGAGATGAATCATCCGCTGTTAGCGGCGAATCTCACGGATTGTGTTTTGCCACTCGGCAGCCTTAGCCGAGGTCAAACCAAGCCTGCGCTGCAATTCTTTGAAAGCGTGCAATCGGCTTTCCTTGCCTGGTAACTCAATCCCTGCATTCGCTTGCTCCAAGGCACGGCGAACCGCCTCTTCTTCCGATACACCCCATATCTCCGCAAGATGGGCCAGAAGACTCGCTGCCATTGCATCTAGTTCAACAGATAATGCGTCGCCGTTTCTGCTCATGTCCAAATCCTAGCATCGTATACAGCTAAGAAACAACGGATAGGTTCCATGCCTATTTGGTTTTTCGGTTCGGGTCATACAAGCTC
>JBKOZZ010000113.1:0-12962 GCA_046726155.1 Acidobacteriota bacterium | reverse complement strand
CGCGAGTCTAATCTGATCTTTGCGGATGATGTAGCCACGGCTGTCGCCGACTTGAACCAGATCGAGCAAATCACCGCGAACAGCAGCGCCGGTGAAAGTTGCGCCCATGCCGGAGCAGCGCGCGTCTTCCTGGCTCTTATGGTGAATAGCGAGATTAGCGTAGACCGTGGCGTTTTTCAGGCAGTCGACCAGCGGCGTATCTTGATCGCATCCTTTCTCGGAATTGTTGCCCATTATCATGTCGCGGACGGAATCTACCGCCATGCGGCTGGCAACGTCTCCGGCCAAGGCGCCCCCCATGCCATCTGAAACCACCAGCACGAGGCCTTTATCGCCCAGCTCAAAGCTTTCCAAATCGTGGGGTGCCGCGTCCGCGTCCGTCGCAGTCCATGTTTGCTGTTTGGAGAGTTCGAGTACGAGAAAGTTGTCTTCGTTTCCCCGGCGAACCCGACCTACGTCCGATTTTGCGTGCAGTTCAACAATCATAAGGCGCGTGAAGGCGATTCTAGAAAAGAAAAGCGATTAAATTCTAACCTGTACGGAGTTTGGCTGTCACTTCCGTTTTGACGTAACGCAAACTGTTTGAGACCAACATTCGCAAACTACAGTTTGCTTTAGAAGAACTGATCGAGTGCTCGTCCGCCGTTCAAATACTATTTAGCGCTTGATCAAGATCGGCGATTATATCATCCGTATCTTCAAGCCCAACTGATACTCTTACCAAGCCATCGCTAATACCCAGGCGAGCGCGCTTTTCGATGTCAACAGAAGCGTGGGTCATGGTAGCCGGATGCGAGATAAGCGTTTCGACACCGCCGAGGCTCTCCGCAAGAGTGCACAGCTTGACTGCTTCCAGAACGGCGCGCGCCGCTTCCAGCGAGCCAACATCAAAGGCCACCATGCCCCCAAACCCATGCTGTTGCCGTTTGGCCAGGGCGTGTTGCGGGTGCGATGCCGAACCGGGATAGTAGACCTTTCTGACTCGCGGGTGCTCCTCGAGAAATGCGGCCACAGCACGACCCGACTTGTCGTGTTGTTCCATGCGCAGTGCCAGGGTCTTGGTGCCGCGCATCACCAGCCAGGAATCGAAAGGCGAGAGAATCGCGCCAGCGCTGTTTTGAACAAACCCAATCCACGCGGCATCCTCTTCGTTATTCAGTAAAACAGCTCCGCCAATCCCATCCGAATGGCCGTTCAAATACTTTGTAGTTGAATGAACGACGATATCCACGCCAAACTCGAGCGGACGTTGCAGGTAGGGCGACATGAAGGTGTTGTCACAAACCACTCGCGCCCCAGCTCGATGCGCAATTTCCGACACCTCGCGCAAGTCGGTGACGATCATTACCGGGTTGGTCGGAGTCTCAACGAAAACCATCCTGGTGTTGGACCTGATCGCCGCCTCTACGTTGAGCGCGTCAGATGTATCCACGAAATCAAACTCAAGATTGTAATTCGCGAGTATTTTCGTAAAGAGGCGAGACGTGCCACCGTACGTGTTATCGGAAACGACGACATGCTCGCCGGCTTTCACCAGCCGGAGCGTGGCATCAATGGCAGCCATTCCTGAGGCGAAGGCAAATCCAAAGTGCGCCCCTTCGAGAGCGGCCAGATTTTGTTCCAGCGCGCTGCGAGTCGGGTTTTCGGTGCGCGCATATTCGTAGCCCTTATTCTTTCCGAGTCCGTCTTGCGCGTAGGTTGACGTCTGATAGATGGGAACTGTTACGGAGCCGGTAGTTTGGTCCGGTTCCTGTCCGCTGTGAATTGCTGTAGTTGCGAAACCCATGTGGTTTATCGTAAATGGAGAATCGTGAATAGTAAAACGCACGGGTAGCGCAAAGCGTTAGTCTGCTGAGCAAGCTGACTGCAGACAACCGCGTGGAGCGTGGCATGGTAGCCCGCGTGTCGGGCAGTGTCAATCGACATAGACTCTTCCTGGTAGTGGGTCAGTTTGATAAGAGAAGCACGCCATGCAGAACCGAGCGCGGTGCGCCGGATGCTAGAGTCAACTTCAGTTAAATGATGCAGAACCGAGCGCGGTGCGCCGGATGCTAGAGTCAACTTTGGCGTAGTGATGCAGAACCGTGCGCGGTAGCGCCGGATGCTAGAGTCAATTTCAGCGTAATGATGCAGAACCCGGCGCTACCGCGCACGGTTCTCCAAAAAATCCGACCTCCCAACGGTAAACTGACCCACTACCCTCTTCTTCCACGCGTTGACACTGAGGTGCGCGCAAGTTAATCTGTTACCCCGTGAATCACACGGGAACAAATCCTCCAAAGAATCCCAAAACAAACGTTGTTGCAATCATCCCGACTCGCTACGATTCTGTTCGTTTGCCGGGAAAAGCACTGCTCGAAATCGCCGGAAAACCCATGATTTGTTGGGTTGTTGAGCGTGTGCTCGCGGCGCGAAATGTTAACCGCACAATCGTTGCGACTGATGACGAGCGCATACTGGCGGCAGTGAAATCAGCAGGACATGAAGCCATGATGACCCGCAACGATCATGCGAGCGGCACCGATCGAATTGCGGAAGTGGCCGCCTCGTTGGCAGACGTCGACATCGTTGTAAATGTACAGGGTGATGAGCCCTTAATTTCACCATTGACAATCGACGGTGCGATTGAGGCGTTGGCAGGAGATCGCGATGCCGGAATAGCGACAGCCTGGGAGCCGATAGAATCCGCTGCCGACATTCTGAATCCTGATATCGTGAAGGTGGTCGTTGACAACTCTAAGCACGCTGTCTACTTTTCTCGCTCGCCTATCCCTTATCCGCGTGATGGTGTGCGAAGACACGGCAGCCTGGAGGCGGCATTGATGGAGGAACCTTCATTGCTGGCCGAGTTTCGCAAACATACCGGGCTTTACGTTTATCGTCGCGAGGTATTACTCAAGTTTGCGCAGTGGCCACAGTCTGAGCTCGAGCGTTCGGAATCGCTCGAACAACTGCGGGCGCTGGAGCATGGCGTCCGAATCAAAGCAATTAAAGCGAGCACGGAATCGATTGGGGTTGACACGATTAAGGACCTGGAACGAGTGCGGGCGATCACAAGGGAAGTTTCGAGTTTCCAGTTAGGATAGAGAGGTTAAACTCGGAACTCGGAACTCGAAACTCGAAACTTAGGAATTATGAACGACTGGATTGGATTAGCGGTAATTGGCTTCATTATTCTGTGCGGAGTCCTGGCTCTGTGGCAGCTTTCCAGGCCTTACCAAGTCAGTGTAGAAGAGTTTGAGAAGCGCGCTGCCGAGGCGCCGAGCTTGTTGAGTGCCGGCTTTGTGGGTCTGCAAAAGATCCTCGATCCGGCCACGGCAAAGGCGGTGGAAGCGCAGGAAGATTTCAAGGAAGGTCGTTTCGATCGTGAGCAGGCTAAGGGGGACGGAGATGAGGCAGGAGCATGGAAAGAGCAGGAGGCAGGAACCGACGGTAGACGGCAGGAGCGCGAAATGTAGTTCAACCTGCTACCACCCGACGTGGGCTACCCGCGCGGGGACCCAGGTTTAGCTTGCGCAGGCAAACTAACAATCTCAGTTGCAGAAAATATTCGATGCCAGCGAAGGCAGAAGGCAGTAACCCAGACAGCAGTAACCCACGCAGACTCTTCAGTCTGTCTCACAAAAACGACAGGCAGAATGCTTGTCCGAAATAGGAAGGCGGCGATGACTAAATACATCTTTATTACAGGTGGCGTGGTTTCCAGTTTAGGGAAAGGTTTGGCTGCATCCTCGATTGGCTGTCTGCTGGAAGCTCGCGGTCTGAACGTTTCGTTGATCAAGCTCGATCCCTATATCAACGTCGATCCCGGCACGATGTCGCCGTTTCAGCATGGCGAGGTCTTTGTCACTGACGATGGTGCGGAAACTGATCTCGACCTTGGTCATTACGAACGATTCACGCATGCCCCTTTGTCACAGGCAAACAACTGGACGACCGGACGGATCTACCTTTCCGTCATCGAGAAGGAGCGTCGCGGCGACTATCTCGGCAAAACTATTCAGGTTATTCCCCATGTGACCAACGAAATAAAAGAGGCGGTCAGGGCCGTCGCCGAGAAAGACAATCCCGACGTCATTATTGTTGAAATCGGCGGTACGGTCGGCGACATCGAATCGCTTCCTTTCCTCGAAGCTATCCGTCAAATGGGAAATGAGGAAGGCGCGGGCAATACACTTTTCATTCACGTCACCCTTGTGCCTTTCATCGCGGCCGCAAAGGAACTGAAAACGAAACCTACGCAGCATTCGGTTCGCGAGTTGCGCGAGATTGGTATTGCTCCCGACATTCTTTTGTGTCGTTCTGAAAAACCACTCTCCTATGATCTGCGTTCGAAGATCGCGTTGTTTTGCAACGTGAAAGAATCAGCGGTCATTAGCGCCCAGGACGTGGACACTATCTACGATGTGCCCCTCGCTTTTCACGAGCAGGGATTGGATGAATTAATTGTTACGCAACTCGGTTTTGGTGCGCGCGCGTCCCGGTCAAACCTTTCCGAGTGGCGCGACCTGGTGGGCACGGTGCGCGAGCCTTCCGGTGGCGAAACCTCGATTGCCATTGTCGGCAAGTATGTCGAGCTGGAAGACTCCTACAAATCTTTACGTGAGGCACTGACGCACGGCGGCGTGGCAAACAACGTTCGCGTTAGTGTGAAATGGATCGAGTCTGAAGATCTCATGGACGAGGATTATGAGTCGCGACTGCGCGACTTCGACGCCATTCTCGTCCCGGGTGGTTTTGGCAAACGCGGCGTCGCCGGAATGATTCGCGCGATCACGTACGCGCGCAAGAGTCATACGCCTTTCTTCGGCATTTGCCTGGGGATGCAGACCGCGTGTATCGAGTTTGCGCGGAACGTGTGCGGGCTAAAGGATGCCGATTCAACTGAGTTTGATAGCGAAAGTCCTTATCCAGTGATCTTTAAGCTACGCGATCTGGTCGACGTTGAAGAGCTTGGCGGAACAATGCGGCTGGGGGCATGGCTTTGCAACCTCTCATCAGGTTCGCTGGCTAAAGAAGTTTACGGAGCCGAACAGATTAGCGAACGCCACCGGCATCGTTATGAGTTTAATCCGGAGTTTCGCCAAACTCTGGAAAGCGCAGGGTTAGTTTTTAGTGGTGTCTCTCCCGATGGCAAGTTCGTCGAGATCGTTGAGCTTCCGCGCGAGGAACATCCGTGGTTTCTAGGGTGTCAATTTCATCCCGAATACAAGTCGAAGCCTCTAAATGCGCATCCGCTGTTCACGTCTTTTGTCCGGGCTGCTTACGAAAACCGTATGCAGAACGAAACATCCATGGATAAAAACGGCGAGGCCGAGCCTCTCATTCCGGAACGTGCCAGTGTGGTCAGCGTGGAGTAGACCTTAACCAAGATCGGGGGGGCGAGCCCACCTTCCTAATCTGGAGACTGCCTCACGAGTTCTACCAGATTTGGGTTGAAGGCCCTTTCAGCAAGAATCGGCTTGCGAGCCTTTCCAGATGAATCATAAGTTCAAGTTTGATCAGCTCGGGGTTGGGAAGGTGGGCTCGCCCCCGCTGGGTTGACTACACTCAAAAATGAAAGTGTTGATAAGCAGTCGCAGTATCCCCGCTACCGCTCGCCGTTCGTTTAGGTAATAATGATACCGTTCTCCCACAGTTTATAGAGTTTCCTATGCTCCATTGCCCTACATGCGGACGGCACTACTCTGCCGACATCGAGATTTGTCCGCAGGACCAGTCTGCATTGCAAGCTGACGCAACAAACGAAGAGCCTGCTGCCGTCGATCCGCTCGTGGGGCGTACGCTTGACGACAAATATCATCTCGAGGCGCGCCTGGGTATAGGTGGCATGGGGACGGTCTATCGAGCGCGCCACGTGCTGATCGATCGACCGGTCGCGATAAAAGTTCTGAACCAGCGGTTTGTCGAAGATGAAGCAGCCCGCACCAGGTTTCGTCGTGAAGCAAGGGCTGCCGGACGTCTACAACATACAAACGCCGTTACCGTCACGGACTTTGGGGAATCACACGATGGCTATGTTTATATTGTGATGGAGTTGCTCGAGGGTCGTACGCTCCGCGACGTGCTGGCGAAAGAAGCGCCCCTCGATGCGGCTCGCTCGGTCTCGTTAATGATGCAGATTTCCGCGGCAGTGGCGGCGGCACATGAGGCAGGCATCATTCATCGCGATTTGAAGCCGGCAAACATATTTATTGTGCAACGCGCGGAGGTGCCGGCCGTCGTCAAGGTCCTTGATTTTGGGATTGCGAAACTGGCCGCAGAGTCTCTTGAGGAAGATGAGCCAATGACGCTGACCGCGGTCGGTGCCATGATCGGAACGCCACGCTATATGTCTCCCGAGCAATGTGACGGTGCCGAATTGACTCCTGCTGCCGATGTTTACAGTCTGGGCGTCATTCTTTACGAGATGCTTACGGGCGCAGTTCCTTTCAGTGGATCGACGCCGCTGGCAATCGCGATGAAGCACACGGCGGAAGTTCCGCGGGGTCCGCGCGAAATTGTCTCCTCAATTCCGCCGGCCCTGGAGCAACTCGTACTGCATACGCTGGAAAAGCGGCCGGAGGATCGGCCGGCGAATGCAGCAGAGTTTCGGAAGGAATTATTGGCAACGGCGGAGCGGCTGGGACTCGAGCACGCAGCCGTTACGAGCTCGCCAAACCTAAAGGCCCTGCGCGACGTCGGCACGGAATCTCCTTCGGGGCGGCTGGTGATAGATATCTCGCGCTTGCGGGAAAACCGCGCCGCCAACTCTGACGCGAGCGAAGTGACCGTAGTTAGTTCTGCTCAGTTGGCCAGCGGCAACGACGGAAATGATTCGGCGCCCGCAATCGTAAAGGTCAAGCAGCATTCCTTCCCAAGGATTTCTGTGTCGGTTAGCGGAACGCAGCAGTCAAAAAAAAGATTCCTGGTAGTGGCAGCAGTTGTTGGAGCCATATTCTTGATCGGTATCGCGTTGGCGGTGAGATATCGTAACGCGGTCCCGCAAACAGATTCTGTCGTCGCTGCCAGTCCCAGCCCGACGGCAGAGCCGACTCCGTCGCCTTCACCCTTGCCAACAGCTTCCCCTAAACGCGAAAGTGAAAAACCCTCA
Organism: Acidobacteriota bacterium; assembly: GCA_046726155.1. GTDB lineage: Bacteria > Acidobacteriota > Blastocatellia > Pyrinomonadales > Pyrinomonadaceae > PSRF01. Next base: position 5,869 of record JBKOZZ010000113.1, on the reverse strand, counting down.
CCCTCACCCACGCCGGAGCAGAAGAAGGGATCGAAAATTGGACGCTTTCTTAAATCTGTTCCGCAGAAGGTGAAGAAATTGATCCCGTAAAACGATTGAGTGATGGTTGCGCCAGGAATGACGCCTGATGTTACCGTGAAGATTGCAAGTCGATGAGACCTTTTCAAGTTGGAAACACAACGTTCGGTGACGGCCGCTTGACGATTATTGCCGGCCCGTGTGTTATCGAATCGCGGGAACATGCGCTGATGATGGCCCGTGAATGCTCGACGCGTGCACGCCAGGCAGGTCTCGACTTCGTTTACAAATCATCATTCGATAAGGCTAATCGCTCGTCGCTTAAAAGTTTCCGCGGTCTTGGTATGGAGGAAGGCCTTAACGTCCTGCGTGGCGTGAAAGAAGAAGTTGCCGTACCTGTGCTTACCGATGTTCACGATGTGTCTCAAGTAAGTCCGGTGTCGGAGGTGGCCGACATTTTACAGATCCCCGCATTTCTATCGCGACAGACTGACCTGATTCTGGAAGCCGCGCGATCCGGTCGCGCCGTCAACATCAAGAAAGGTCAGTTTCTCGCGCCTCAGGATGCGCGCAACATTGTGGACAAGGTCCGCGCAGTTGGCTGCGAAAGACTAATGCTCACTGAGCGGGGAGTCAGTTTTGGTTACAATAACCTGGTCGTGGACATGCGATCGTTTCCGATCATGCGTGAATTTCAGGTTCCGATCGTGTTTGACGTGACCCATTCACTGCAACTTCCCGGAGGACTTGGGCATGCAACCGGAGGACAATCGGAATACATCGAACCGCTCGCGCGCGCGGGCGTTGCGTGTGGGGTTGATGCGGTCTTCATGGAGGTGCATGAGTGTCCCGAGCGGGCCCCTTCCGATGGGCCAAACGCGCTGCCCCTTGAACGAATGGAAGCATTGCTCTTCATGCTTCGCGACATTCATAAACTGGTGAGCAACAGTTCGGCCAGAGTCGTGTAGACTAGGATTCCATTTTCCCGATCACACTTTATTTCGATCAACTAAGGCATTAGCAACTGTCTCAGATATGAAAATCATTGCGTCTATTTTCGCAGCTCTTTTTCTTTTTTCAGCGATCGCGCCGGCCCAGGAGGAAGCCAGGGCCGCCTGGCAAATAACGAACTTCGACATCACGGCAAACATTCAGCAGGCGGAGCGAGCCTTGAGCGTTGTGGCCATACTCAGCGCCACCAACGTAGGTCGCGGCACAGGTTCGTCGTTCACGTTTCGCATTGCCAACAAAGCGGCCATTAAAGGTGTGACGGTTAGCGGCGCCACTGCCAATTTCAGGATCGCCCCCGAAACCTACGGAAATCTACAGCGGGCAACAGTCACCCTGCCAAACTCGGTTTCCTCAGGCGGTCCGCTGGTTGTTAACATCAACTACAGCCTGCCGGTTGAGAGTAATACCGGCCTTTCGTCAATCTCGCCCATCGGTTCTCAGTTTCTGCCGCTCTCTTTCTGGTATCCGGCACCCAACACCCCGTTCACAGTGCGCGGCGCCGATACCGCCCCGGTTCGGTTGGTTGTTAATGGGGCCGGCGCGCTCAGTTCAGGGATCGAAAAAGGCGATGCCGCTGGCTCAACTATTTACGAACAAGCACTCTTCGCACAGCCATTTTTTGTGCAAGGCGACTGGGACAGAGTTGAAGGCACGGGCGAAAGTAAAAACATAACTGCGTTTCTCTCGCGAGGCGCGACTGCAGAAGAGAAGAAGCAAGCAGAGGCGATAGTTAATGTAGCCGCCAGCGCCCGAACGTTTTATGCCGGGCTGCTCGGGCCCGCACCGGAAGTTCCAATCCGTTTGATTTCGGTCAGGCGCGGATCTGGCTTTAACGATGCCGGGACGATACTCGTCGAGCCCGGCGCATTCCGAAGAGCGAAAGTAGATTCCATCACTGCGTTGGTGATTTCAGAAGCGATTGCCCGCCTGTGGATTGGCGGTCAAACGCCAGTCAGAGGAGAGGGCGGGGGAATATTGCGAGAAGCTCTACCACGTTTCCTTGCCGTGCTATTCATCGAGAAGCAGTTTGGCCGCCAGGCTGCTCAGTCGGAAAGATTACGAGAGCGGCTCGCCTACAGCAGCGTAGCCAGGAAAGATGCGCCGCTGGCTCGCGTGACACCTTTGGAGGGAACGTATTTCAACTCCGTGCCAAACAAAGGCGCGATGGTCTGGCGGCTAATCGATCAAACTCTCGGCCATGATAGTTTCACGACCGTGTTGCGAGAACTGCTGCAGGCCGGGAAGGGAAACACCAGTGGGATCAATCTTGTCGCCCTGCGAAAGGCTTTGGCCGACCGCGGTGGTGAGAAAATAAGAACCCTTCTCGATCAGCAGCTCGATCAGGTCACAGATCTCGATCTGATAATTGGAGTGCCACAACAACGACCGGGCGAGTGGGTCGCCGCTTTGCGGAACCTTGGGTCGACTGATGCGATAACGAAGGTTAAAGCCACAACTGCCAATGGCGAACAACTTTCAGTTGACGTTACAGTTCCGGCGCGTAATTTCGGCGAGGCAATTTTCAAAAGCACAGCAAAAATTGTTCGACTTGAGATCGATCCTGAGAAGCTCTACCCGCAACTGGACTATTCCAACGATAGCGCTCCGCGCGCGCGCGATCTCCAGGAAGGTTTGGGAGAAGCAACGCGCCAGTTTGGGGCACAGGACTACGCCAAGGCTGAGGCAATCGCTCGTGAGATACTTGAGATGGCGCCCAATATGCAGGAAGCGCGCATTATTCTCGCGCGCGCTTTGCTCGGTCAGAACAGAATCGACGAAGCGGAAAGACTTTTCCGGTCAGCTCTAGAGGAACCTCTCCCGACTCCGGCCGCACTTGCATGGGGCAATATTGGCCTCGGCGAGATCAGTTTAAGAAGAGGACAGGCCGCGGAAGCTGCGAAGCGGTTCAATGATGCCGTACGCGCCGACGCCGAATATGCTTCCTCGCTGGCAGCTCGCGCCGGTCGCATCAAGGCGGAAACCGCAGCCAATATCTTGCAGGTGGATCCCGCCGTGCGCACTTTTATCGCACAACTCGATCAGGCGATCACCAGCGGCAAGAAAACTGAACTGGAGTCGCGCATCGTTTCGGGCGAACTGGTAAGGTTCATTGGTGGTGTCATAGGTACGCAGCCCGAGGTCTGGCAAACCAAGGTCTTACGCACAGAACAAGTGGACGGAAATCTGGTAGCAGCAGACGTCAGCCTCGACACGAAAGAATTGGGGCGGCAGCGTTCCGGCACGGCCGTTTTGGTTCTGGCTCGCGCCGCTGGTGGTTGGAAGCTTATCGGCATAGATCTTTTTGAGGTGAACTAGTAAGACAGACGTCTCTTCGTTGCCAGTGTGTTTTAGTTTCTCAGTCGGATTCGATTTTCCATTTTTCATTTGGGATTGGTGGATTCAATATAGAAGTTCGCGTTTATCGTAATCAGAACCGGAAGCGGACCGGGGAAGCCCGCAGCCCGGCTGGGGTGGTGGTAGCGACCGGCCAAGGAGTCAACTTTACCAATCGGGAATTTCAATCGCTGATCGCGGTCACTCAAGTACTGACAACCACGGTTGACTCCTTGGCCGGTCCGGTTCTGATTCGGGCAGTTTCACGCGCGGCTGTCCTTGGGTTCTGATAGTTGAGTGGGCTTGAATATTGAGTCCACCCTTTTTTTAAGAAATAGCAATTCTGCGGAGCATGTGGTCTGCAATGGACAAATGAAGAATGCAATATGAGAACTGGAAAATGTCCTGAAAGCTAGTCCGGGTCCACCCACATAAAATCATGAATGGTCTCTCCTCAATAGAACAACGCGCTTCGCGCATCAAACTGCTATTGATGGATTGCGACGGTGTGCTTACTGATGGGCGACTATGGTTGCTGGAAAACGGCGACGAGCATAAGAGTTTCAATGCTCACGATGGTCTCGGTCTCAGCTTGTTACACCGTGCCGGACTGCGGTCGGGAATCATCAGTGGCCGCATTTCGCGGGCGGTTGATCGCAGAGCGGGCGAACTGGGAATTGAGTTTGTGCGCCAGGGCGGCGAAGACAAGATCAAAGCTTTTGAAGAAGTGCTGCTGCAGGCAGCCGTAAATGAAAATGAAGTTGCCTACGTGGGAGATGATCTGACAGATATTCCCCTGCTGCAGCGAGTGGAATTGGCCGTGGCAGTTGCCGATGCGGTCGAGGAGGCGCATTCCGCAGCCCATTATGTGACACGAGCAAAGGGTGGCCACGGGGCCGTCCGCGAAGTGGTCGAGATGATTCTAAAATCGCAGGGCCGCTGGAACGAGATCGTAGAGCAGTATTTGAAGTAATACTAAGGAGGTCGTAAGATTTTCCATTTGTCATTTGTCATTTTGTCATTTTTAATTTACTCACCGTTCGAGTCGTCCTCAATCGAGAATGAGAAATGGAAAATGAGAAATGAAAAATGACAAATGGAAAATCGGTATCTGCTCGTTGAACGAGTTCCTCATATTGACACTGGCACTTGCCTTAACTATCTTTTCAATATTCAGAAGTGCGGATAGTAACCATTTCATGCTTCATCCTTTCCGCCTTCATCCTGTGACCGAGCGGGCGTAACTCAATGGTAGAGTGTCAGCTTCCCAAGCTGAAAGTTGCGAGTTCGAGCCTCGTCGCCCGCTCCAAATTTCCTCAGTAAAATTGCCATTCCGCCCCCCGCCGATTTTGTTTGATTATTTCGTAATGCCCGAAACATTTTCCTGGTTGGAGTTTCCTTTCAGCTTCAATAACATCTGCAACTTTGGCGATCGGGCGTTTCCATAAAACTTTCGGCACCGTCGTGCGACGACAAAGTGAAGTCGACTTCAACGCGCAGACTTTTATCTACCCCACAAGCTTTGTTGACAAAGCTCTGACGTCCTTCCGGCAGGCGGCGCAAAGCCGAATCAAAAATCTCCCTGACCTTTTCCCAATTTGCATCACGCATAACTAGCTTTGGACGATTGTTTGATTTGCTGCCAACTTTTAGCGTCATGACTTTCACTTATGTTTAAGATCCTCAAAGTCTCAAATCTCACTTCAGCTTCTCATATTCCTTCTTCGCCTCGATCAGAATTGGAATGTCCGGGTCGGCATCTTTCCAGAGCGCAAAGAAGTCCTGATAAGCACTACGCGCTTTTGTAACGTCCCCGTCGAGAATAGCGGCTCGCGCGAGGCCGAGATATGCCAGCGGATACATCGGCGAAACCGGATCCCATCCTCGGTGATCGAGGATCTTTTGAAATTCGGCTGCGGCCTCATCGGCGCGGCGCAGTCTCAGATACGCCTGACCGCGTAAATAATTGGGCCAGAAGCCTGCCTCGCCACCTTCGTAGGGTAGCGCAGCGTTTAACAATTCTATGGCTTCGTCAGCGTGATCGCGTTGCAGGGCGATCGCTGCGCGAATGATAGGTTTCGAGTAGACATTTAAAAGAGTCGCGTTCGGATAGCGTCTCACCTGTTCATCGGCGAGCTTTTGCGCTTCGCTTGCATCACCGCAAAGAGAGCCACCTGCGAGGACGGGAACATACAAGATTTGGACCGGAGAATTGATCTGCGAACTCGCCAGAGCCTGTTTGATTTCATTATTGCCAGGCTGACAGGAACCGAAAAGTGCGCCTGCAATTGTGGTTGAGACCGAGGGGGACGATTTACTAGACAATGCCGCTGCACGATCGTACAGCTCTTGCGCTCTGCGCTGTTGTCCGGAAAAAATCGCAGCACTTCCTTCCAAAGTGAGCGCTAGCGCCTCGCCATCTACTTTTCGGATCGTCTCCAATTGCTTTTGCATGTCCGTGGCATCGCCCTGAGCAAGACCAATGAGATAGAGGTTAAATCGATAA
>JBKOZZ010000112.1:0-15833 GCA_046726155.1 Acidobacteriota bacterium | reverse complement strand
ACACGACAGTCGTTCAGCCTGAGTTGCGCGAGGGCCTGGCCGGAGGTTAGCAGGACGAGCGCGATTGTCAGGGTGCATGGACTTGACATATACGACAGACCTCAAATTAAGGTGACTGAATGAGGTGCGCTAACGTCAGAGTTGACCGGGCGGCGCGATATCATTCAACCTTCGCCGCACTATCCATGTTGAGAAACACAACCCCCCGCTCCAATGAATTGTTGGGGCGGCCGCAAGAGTCAATGTCTATCTGCAGGGACTTTGACATCTGTTACGCTGCCGTAATAGATAATGGCATTGAAAAGATCGCCCAGAGTCGCTGGATCGTTATAGCTCATCAGGAAGAACATCTTTCCGCCAGGAAGCTTCGCGTGCTCAGTGCCGGTTATGGGGATCAGTTTTGGCTCGTCTGCCAAACCAAAAACGCGCCGCCCTTCGTCAAGCTCCATCATACTAGAAGGGCGCCCTCGTGCATCGCATTGTTCAGGAACTAACTCTTGGTCAGTGCGCTTTTTTCAGAGGTGCAACGGTCAACCATCACGCAGCTTCCTACGGGACCGAGCGCGACGCGGAGTCTTGTGTGAGTCGACGCACTCGCTCGCCCGGACCTTGATGTTCGGTCCTAAGGAGGCGTAGTGTCGGCGCCGTAGACGGACCATGTCCAGGAGGCGAGATGCATCTACCAGGGTTGCGTAGTCGCAGTGTCGGCATTCGTGCATGCGGGTCGGTGGGCTTTTGGAACGTTCTGCTGATCTGTTGTCTGCCGTTGCTGTTGAGCAACCACGCCCTCGCTCAGACGCCCCGATCAGGCAATCCGATCTTGCCCGGTTGGTATGCTGACCCGGAAGCGCGCATCTTTCAGAACGAGTACTGGATCTACCCGACGTATTCAGCGCCATACGACGAACAGGTCTTCATGGACGCGTTCTCCTCTAAAGATCTGGTGATCTGGAAGAAGCACCCTCGTGTTCTGGATGGGCGCGATGTTCGATGGGCAAAGCGCGCATTGTGGGCGCCGTCGGTGGTGCAGAAGGGCGGCTGGTACTACCTGTTCTTCGGTGCCAACGACATTCAGAACGACCAGGAGTTGGGGGGCATCGGTGTCGCCCGATCGCGGCGACCGGAAGGCCCTTTCAGGGACTATCTCGGGAAGCCATTGATCGACAAGTTTCACAACGGAGCGCAGCCGATCGATCAGTTCGTATTCGAGGACCGCGACGGGTCACACTACATCATTTATGGTGGCTGGCAACACTGCAACATCGCGAAGCTGAAGGACGACTTCACGGGCTTCATTCCCTTCACTGATGGGACCACGTTCAAAGAGATCACGCCCAAGGGTTACGTCGAAGGCGCGTTCATGTTCATAAAGGACGGGAAGTACTATTTCATGTGGTCGGAAGGTGGCTGGACAGGCCCTGACTATGCGGTCGCCTACGCCATTGCATCATCACCTTTCGGGCCTTTCAATCGCGTTGGAAAGATTCTGCAGCAGGACGCATCGGTCGCGACCGGCGCTGGTCATCATTCTGTCCTGCATGCGCCGGGCTCCAACAAATGGTACATCGTGTACCACAGAAGACCTCTGGGGAAGACGGACCGGAACCACCGAGTCGTTTGCATTGATGAAATGCGCTTTGACGAGCAGGGACTCATCACACCCGTGGCGATAACGAAGGACGGAGTGCGGCGAGACGTTCTACGGTAGCGCTCCTATTCGACCAGTAAACCTGACCACTTGTCCAGCCAACTCTTTTCGCTCCCCACTGGGTGTCTGGCCCGGCACTGGCCCAGCGCCGGCCAAAAGCGTTCGCATCCTCTTCTGTATATTCCGAATCCATTCGCATCCACTCTTGTATGTATTCGCATCCAGTTCTGTGAAAAGAGCCCGATTGGTCCCTTTTATTCGCATCCACTTCTGAAACTCACAGCCCCCGCTCTTTATCTAGTTCCAATAGTCCTATTTTTCTAAACGAGCCCTGGGTTAGAATGCCGACGCTCTCCACGCGCACGATTCCGTTCGTCAAAAAAGGGAACTTTATGCGAGCCATCCTGTCCGTTCTCTTATTAACCGTCGTCCTTCTTACCAGCCCCGCCTCGGCCCAGAAGCGCAACATAACCGAGAAGGACTTATTCGCATTCAACTGGATTGCCGATCCGCAAATCTCGCCTGACGGCTCGCGCGTGGCATTCGTGCGTGTAACCGTTAATGACAAAAAAGACGGCTACAATACTTCCATCTGGACTGTTTCCCCGACGACCGGCGAGACACACCAACTGAGCAGTGGCACACGAGATTCCTCGCCGCGCTGGTCGCCTGACGGCAACTATCTCGTCTTCGTTCGCGTCACCGAAAAAGAAGGACGTCCTGACGTGCCCCAGCTCTTCATGCTGGCAATGGCCGGGGGCGACTCATTTCAGTTTACGAATCTTGCGCGCGGAGCGGGCCAGCCGCAATGGTCGCCCGATGGGAAGTTGATCGTGTTTGTTAATAGCGCTAACCCGGAAGATATCGCGAAACAAAAAGAGGCGCAGAAGGAAGGCCTGCCCACTCCCGCTCCGGCAGCACCCCAACCGGCCGCTTCTCCGGCTGGTAGTCCCGCCGAATCAAAAAAGTCTGACGATAAACGCGAGAGCGACGTTCGCGTGGTCACACGCGCTGTCTACCGGGCCAATGGAACGGGATATTTGGATTATGCACATCCGCAGCATGTCTGGCTGATCGCTGCCCCTCGCAATGCAGACGAAAAAGTTACGCCCAGACAACTGACCTCAGGACGTTTTTCAGAAGACAACATCACGTGGGCCAGGGACGGTTCGCAAATCTACTTCACCTCTGATCGCACAGACGAACCTTATTACGAACTGCCGACGACTACCGTCTATTCAGTTTCGACTTCCGGTGGCGAACCGGCGAAGCTTACAACTTTTGACATGGATGCCGGCGGCTTCACTGTAAGCCCAAGTGGAAAGCAGTTTGCCTTCATCGCTTCCATTGGCCGTCCGGTGAAATCTTACCGGCAACCCGATCTTTGGGTGATGGATATCGCGCGAAATGCCAAACCCCGCAATCTCACGGAAACGTTCGACTACGACATCGGCGGGGGCTTGACCGGAGATAACAATGCGCCACGCGGGGGCGGCGGCAACCCGCCTGTCTGGACCAGGGACGGCCGCGGCATTATTGAAGTCTATGCCAAGGAAGGTCGGGCAAACCTGGCAACGTTTAATGTGGCAGACGGTCGGCTCACGGATCTTACGCGGGGCGATCAGGCGGTGTTGAGTTTTCGTACTACTCCGGATGGCTCAAAACTTATCTATAGCGTTTCCACGCCCACGCTGATTGGCGATCTCTATCTGCTCGAGCGCCCGGGAAGTAAGGCGAAGCAACTAACACATCTCAACGATGACTTGTTCTCACATCTCAACCTCACCGACCCGGAGGAGATTTGGTATCAGAGCTTCGATGGGAAGCGGATTCAGGCGTGGGTGCAGAAACCACCTGGCTTTGATAAGAACAAGAAATACCCGCTCATTCTTAACATCCACGGCGGTCCACATGCTGCTTACGGCTTCATTTTCGATCACGAGTTTCAATGGATGGCTGCGAAAGGTTATGTGGTGCTCTATCCCAATCCGCGGGGCAGTACGACCTATGGACAGAACTTCGGCAACATCATTCAGTACAACTATCCGGGCGACGATCACAAAGATCTCATGGCCAGTGTAGATGAACTGATTAAGCGCGGCTACATCGATGAAAAGAGGCTTGGTATTACCGGAGGTAGCGGCGGTGGAGTACTGACGAATTGGGCGATCGGACACACCACACGTTTCGCAGCCGCAGTTTCGCAACGTGATATCTCCGACTGGTCTAGTTGGTGGTACTCGGCAGACTTCGCGCAATTCCAGCCGAACTGGTTTAAGGGCGCGCCGTTTGAAGATCCCGACTTCAGGACGCGCTCGCCGATTACCTACATCGATAAGGTGACGACGCCGTTGATGCTAATTCTGGGTGAGGCGGATTGGCGCACGCCTACCGGCGCCGGAGGCGAACAAATGTTTCGGGCGCTGAAGTATCGGAAGATCCCCACCGTGATGGTGCGTTTTCCGGGAGAATCGCATGAGCTGTCACGCTCTGGTCAGCCCTGGCATCGCATCGAGCGGCTGCAGCACATCGTTGGCTGGTTCGATAAATGGCTGATGGGTATGTCGAAACCTGAATATGAAGTGAGCCAGTCGGAGCACTAGCTGGAGCAGATGGGAAGCGGGCCGATCTTCAGTTCAGACGGATTCTTTGTATTCCTCGAGGTTCTCTTGAATCGTAATTAAGAGACGCGATTTGAGAGTCCTGGGTTTGAGCTGGTCGAGCGCGACCGGTTGCCATTTACCTGGAACCAGTACCTGCGAATCGATGAACGCCTCGAGTGCTTCCTGCAACCCGTTAACTTTGATCTTTCCGGTAATGGCAATCACCTCTTCAATTATGACGACCAGTGCATCTCCCGTTAAGCGATGCCGATGATTGATAATGGCTGCTCTCTCCTGCAGTGTCTTCAACACCGAGTCAAACGGCTCATCCAACGCGGCAATCAAGCTAAGGTAACACTGCTGAAAGTTCCTGACCTGGGAAATGCGTGTAGGTGTCAATCGCAGATCCCTTTTTCCCACGTAGGAAGCGGCCATAATGCGTAGGAAAATATCGACGGGCATGTAAGCACTTTCATCATCGACGCCTCCTATTGTTTGGGACAGATAGTAGGCCGGCAATTGTCTCAAGAGGTTTCGAATCAGAAATACCGGCTTGTGGGTAAAGCCGTCAGGGAGTTTTTCAATGCCTTTAGACACTTTGAGATCTTCGAAGTAGCTTAAAGATCTATGAAATTCCCTGGTCTCTTTTTGGGCGGCCTGCATGAGGTGGTCTATTTGTTCGGGGGTGAAACCAATTCTCCAGAGGATGCGGTAGTTGCTCTCGTTCTCGAAAGCAGAATCAAACACCTTTAGACATTCAGCATCTTTGAAAGCACGCAGGTTCTCCTTCTCACCAGAACAGATGAAAGCCATCGCTTGCGCAAAGGTTTGCACTACCAGGCGGGCCCAATATCGCTGCTCAGTCAACGACGCTGAATAACGATCTACGTCCTTGAACCGATACTTGTCATGCTTGGCGGCAAACTGACGAATAGACCCATAGTCGAGGATGGCGCCACTCGCCAACATATTGTCTCCGTCCCAAGCCAACCAGTTAAAGATATATTCCTCCTCGAGCAGCGCGGCCATCTTTCCGTAAGAGCGCGCAAAATAATCCAGGGCTTGCTCATACTTTGCGCTCTCGTCGCCGGGAATCTGCCAGAACTTGTTTTCAACTTCCCGTTCGATGAAATAGTCCACCGTCGCTTTGAGTTCAGCGTGCCGACTTTGTTTCAGGTAACGAAAGATGTGCGCGGGTCGAATTAAGTTAGGCGCGCTTCTCACGCCGATGGCAGTGCCGTCAGCAAAGCCTATCACTGCCAGACATCGTTCGGTGGGAATACCTTGCCGGAAGAAGATCTCTGACATGACGGCGCTCCCCAGCATTTCGTCAAGCTCCGCCAGTCCCGATGAATAACCATAGCTTTCATCACCGGTCTCGACAGCGCCGTCTGACTTTTGCGCACCCGGACTCAAAATGGTAGCGCCGGTTCCTCTACTGGAAACGTCAAAGGTCAAATTCCTGGTTCGCAAGTATCCATTCCAAATACTCCTGCCATCTCCCGAAGTTTTGCCTTGCTTATTGCGATGCTGAGTTTGTAGGTACCTGGTAGCCATGTAAGGACGCGGCTTCACCGTCTCCTGGGAATATTTCTTCCCGTGCTTGAGATCGTATTCGTTGATTATTTGTAGCGAGAAAGTTTCGAGGATGGCCCGTTCGAGTTCCTTATTGATGACGCGCGGATGATCTGAGGGAATCAGTTCCATTTCCCAGGCGAGGGGGAAATTGAAGTAAAGGACACGACCGTTTGGCCGGTAGCGAGCTTGATAGTCAACATAACCATCACGACTGACCGTCCGCCAGGGATGTGTACCGTCTAAATCTGTAAACTTCTCATACATACTGCGTCATTGTGATGAGAAGGGGCCCAACCACAGAGAGTGTGAAGATTACCAACCTAAGAGTCAATAAATATTTTGTGTCGGCGCTTGGACGGATTCCTGGAAACTCGCCTTTATGCGGTGAATACTGGGTTGGTTCACAGAGCGGCGAGTATTTTCATTACGAGTTTAACGTCCGATAAATCCGGCAACAGCGCGTCGGGATTGCACGCGAGCACGTCCTCTGTGCTGTAGAGACGACCAGTGCCAACGGCAAGCGCGCGAGCGCCGAAGTGCCGGGCGCAAGCAATGTCGTTAGGGGTGTCACCGATGACGATGAACTGCTCCGGAGCGAGATCGATTTGCAGGTGTTTGCGAATGCGGTCGGCAGCGAGTGCGGGAAGATCGCGGCGATCGTGTGACTCGTCGCCAAACGCTCCTGGAAGTGTAAAGAATTCCGCGATACCAACCAGCTCCATCTTCAAATAAGCTGCAGGCTCGATGTTGCCCGTCAGCAAAGCCGAGTGGTAGCGCTGATGATCCGCGACGGCCTCGAGCACTTCACGCACCCCTGGCAAAAGCTCAAAAACCTCCTCGCTGTTGCCGGTAAACTTATGCATGGCTTTCATGTAGCTCTCGCGCAGCTCATGCACTCGCTCGCGTATAGACTCATGCGTGAAGCCTTCGTGCTTTAGAGCTTCGGCAACGATCTGCAAGTCGGTCATGCCCGAGACTTTCATTTCCGGAAGCCTTCCAGCGGTTCCGAACACCTCTTCGAGCATGGGGATTGTGTAATCCTTGAAAGAACCAGGGCGAAGAGTACGCAGCAACGTGCCGTCAATGTCCCAGAGGAGGATCCGTAAGGATGAGGGCGGAAGGATGGAGGATGAAATAAAACCTGAAGGGACTTCTTCGGTCACTTCAAGATCTCCAAACTCAGAAACCGCGAGTGGTTCAACTTCATCCTTCATCCTTCCGCCCTCATCCTTTATTCAATGACCGCCAACACGTCACCGGCGTTTACAGTAGCCCCTTCTTCTGTCTTGACCGAAACGACGACTCCGGCTTTCGGCGCTTTCATCTCGTTTTGCATTTTCATTGCCTCAACGACGATAACTCCTGCGCCTGCTTCGACGCGCGCACCAGCCTCCACGAGGACGCGAATAATCTTCCCAGGCATTGGTGAAACAACTTCAGCTGCGCCCGAATGATGTGCGCTGCCACTCTGCGCGCTCCGAAGACGCTTCGGGTCAATTACGTTGACGTCGTGGTTCCGGCCACGCAGCATCACTTCAAATGTTTGACCCAGATGAATCGGGTCGTGCTTCTTGTCAACTCTGCATTTGTAAACATTCGATCCACTTGTCAGCAGATACTCTCCGCGGGCAAGTTGGCGAACCTCCAGATCGTAGTGACGCCCGTCAACTGCAACGACGGCCCTCTCGCCTGCAAGGCTAAGCGAGATCTGGTGTTCCGTTCCCGACACGTAAGCTTTGAGTTTCATAGCTACTTCGACTCGCGCAACTTGCTGCGTCGGACGCCTGTCATATTTCTGGCCTCTCGTAACGCCTCCCGGCCGGATAGCTTCCACCGATTCCGACTGTCCGCCGGCGATTGAGTATTGAAGGATGCCTCCCGTTGCCGGGTCGCATAATGAAGCGAGGCGGCAATAACGGCAATGTCCCGTAAGAGCAGTTCCTGCTTGTCACTCTCACCGCTTGCGGTGCTGCGCTTATTGTCGCGGCGTTCGTTGAAACGCGAGATGAAGCCGGTATCCAGTCGGCCTGACTGGAATTCTTCATCGCGAACAATCTCGCGGAAAAACGGGAGTGTCGTCTTGATACCTCCTACTTCATACTCGTCGAGCGCCCGCCGCAAGCGATCGACGCTCTCGCTTCTAGAAAATCCCCAGGCCGCAAGTTTTGAAATTAACGGATCATAGTGGATCGAAACTTTAGAATTCAGCTCGACGCCACTGTCATCGCGTATCCCGGGTCCGGAAGGAACTTGCAGATAGGTAATGCGTCCTGGTGAGGGAAGGAAGTTGTTATTAGGGTCCTCTGCGTAGACGCGACATTCTATTGCGTGACCACGCCAGGCGACATCCTCCTGTGAAAATGAGAGCGGTGCTCCACCAGCAACTGTAATCTGCTCGCGAACGAGATCGATTCCAGTTACCAGTTCGGTTACTGGATGTTCCACTTGAAGCCGCGTGTTCATTTCCAGAAAGTAAAAGTCGCGCGTTTCGCCGGCTAACAAAAACTCCACCGTGCCGGCGCCAACATAATTCACCGCGCGCGCCAGCTTGACGGCGGCGGTGCCCATTGCCGCCCGTAATCCGGCATCGTTAATTGGCGAGGGGCACTCTTCGATTACTTTTTGATGGCGGCGTTGAATGGAGCATTCGCGTTCGCCGAGATGCACAACAGTTCCGTGGTTATCGGCAAAGACCTGTATCTCGATGTGGCGGGGACAAGTGATGGCTTTCTCGAGATACACCGATGAATCACCAAAAGCCGCGGCCGCTTCGGATATGGCGCTATCAAAACCCGAGTGCAGTTCTTCAAACGAAGCAACCAGCCTCATGCCTTTGCCGCCGCCGCCGGCGGAAGCCTTAAGCATCACCGGATAGCCAAAATTTTCCGCTAATTCTTTAGCTTCAGCCAGGGAATTCAAAGGATCAACAGTGCCTGGAACGATGGGAACGCCGGCCGCGACCGCAGCACGTCTTGCGCTCGTCTTCGATCCCATAATTTCCATAGCCTCCGCACTCGGGCCGATAAAAGTGAGTCCCGCTTCCGTTGCCGCGCGCGCGAAATTAGCGTTCTCGGCCAGGAAACCATAACCGGGATGAATAGCCTCTGCTTTCGTTGTTTTTGCCGCAGCGATGATGGCGGGAATGTTCAGATAGCTCTCAACAGATGGAGCCGGCCCAACGCAGACTGCTTCGTCACAGAGTCCGACGTGAACTGACTCTGCATCGGCTTCAGAATAGACGGCGACTGGCGAGATTCGCAGGTCGCGGCAGGCGCGAATTATTCGTACCGCGATCTCGCCTCGATTGGCAATCAGAATTTTGCGAAACATGACTCGTTCGTTAGGAGTGATGACTCATCACTCATAATCACTCATCACTATTTCCTGTGTAAACAACAACGCCCTGCAGAGTATACAGGGCGTCTTAGTATGCAGAAACTGGCTTCGTATTTTAACGGTCGATTATGGTAGTCGGCTTGGCACGGAGGCAGACGTGCTATTGCCATGTCGGAATTCAGAGACCTTGTCGACCAAACCATCGCGAACGATCAAATCATCTTCAGTGTTCCAAACTTTGTCGGCACCTGCTGAAAGTCGAACAGTGTAATTTGTGAATGAGATGCCTGCGCTCAGTGTGTCGTCGCTTGCCGGAGCAACTGAGGCATTGAGAATAACCGCGCCACGAAGCGGCCGTGGTTTCTTCGTGGGCACAGCGGCGACTTCGGAGTTGGGCGTGTAGCCTGCGGCATCGACATTCGTAATGGCCGCGGCAAGTGATCCATCTGCATCCGGAAGGCCTTTCAGCAGATCCTTGAGATCGCTGGGAAGAGTTCCATACTTTTCACGATACTCGCGCAGCGCGCGATCTATTCTATAACCCTGCGCATTAAGACCCGCCTGGATGCTAAGCTGGCGCTGGCGCAAACGTTCCGGCACAGTGACCGCAATCAGAATCACTACCAATAAAGGTACGACTGCTGAAGCCAGGTAGCCATTCCGCGCAAAGCGTTGTCCGCAGAAGCGCGCCGGCTCTGCCAGAATCGAGCGATAAAGCCTTCTGCTTCCGAAAAGAACAAGAACCGTAACCGGGATCATTAACCACTTGAGGCGCCAGGCGGCGGTTTCTGCGGCTGCAATCCATGACCACAAATCAGTTGGGATCATCGAAAGGGCGGCGAGGTTCGAGGTGGCGCCCCGTGTCGCGCGCTGGGTCATGGCAACAATTGTTTGGGTTAGAAACAGAAGGACCATCAAGCTTCCGGTCACCGCAAGCACAAGCGAGCGAGCGTAAGATGGCAGTTCCTGCTCGGGTCGCGGCAGCGGTTCGCCAACCGGTTGGGCTCCACACGACTGGCAGCCATCGCTTAGAACAACGTTCGACTTAAAGCCGCAGCAGGGACAGATGGTCACGTTAATTTAACCTCAAACATGAAAGCAGGAATCAGTTGAATATTCGTCGGGCCCTGCGTCTCCAAACCCAGCGTCGCGTTGGAAATCCTGCCTGTCTAGCCGGCTTTGTGTATCAGTGGTTGCTCGGCGCGTCGTTCAGGTCCGGAGTTAGATGCAGAAAGTTCGGGTTGTGCCTCTTCTTCCCCCGATTCAGTCTTTAGTCTGGTCAATTCATACCATGTGTGATACATGCGATGAGCGAAGGTCCAGTAAGAACCCACCGCCAATACCCAGAGCACGGCCGGCATCCGGTTAGCGAAGAAATTGGTCGAACCCGGATGAGTACTTAAAGCGCCAATAATAAAAAGAACCACGCGTTCAGGACGCCTTAGAAAGCCCACATCGCACTTGGGAATGAGGCTCTCGGCACGGGCGCTGGCGTAGCTTACCATAACTGAACCCATTAGTCCTGCGCCCGCAAGAAAAACGTTAAGGGTCGAGTGAAACTCCGTGTCCCGGGCGTAAAAGACCATCAAACCGACGAAAACAACCATGTCAGAAAGCCGGTCGAGCGAAGAATCCAGAAACCCGCCAAAGCGTGTTACCCGCCCCGACAATCGCGCCACTTGCCCATCCAGCATGTCGAAGAGATTGGCGACAATAAGGACGATTCCCGCCCAGAAAAACTTCCCGAAACCAAAGAGCAACCCCGAACCGACATTTATAGCGACTCCGATGACGGTCAGGATATTTGGATTGATATGTCCGTAGGCAAGCCAGCGCACCATCGCATCGATGATTCTTTGCGCCCCGCGGCCAATAGCCCCCACAAACATCTTCCGGTTGAATTCTCCTTTACGCCATTATGCCTAAAACTTTTCTTACTTTACAGTTTTTCCGACAACAAGTACTGATGCGGTTTGAGCGATGCGCACATTAGCACATGCGGTGCGATGAGGTCAGTACCCGCCACCGCGAGGTGGTACTGATGACCTCATGGGACCGGAACTTTCGCACGTGGCGGTAGTATTCAAATTACGCTTTGTCATCAATCGCATCGTGAATAGTCGTCAGTCGCCTGATCTCAAAGTTGCGCGCGCCGGCTGGAGTGCGCACCACCACTTCATCGCCTTCCTCTTTGCCCATCAAACTTTTGCCGACCGGAGAAGTAGTTGAGATCAGGCCACCCTGCGGATCGCTTTCTTCCGGACTTACCAGACGGTAGGTGACTTCTTCGTCGCGCTCACCATCGTAGAGCACAACCGTAGAGCCATAGCCAGCTTTGTCGCGCGAGATCCTCGATAGATCGATCGACGATATCTCGCTTATTCTTTGGCGCAGCTCAACGATGCGCGCTTTAATGACATTCTGCCGGTCGAGCGCGGCGCGATACTCGGAATTCTCACGCAGATCCCCAAACTCAAGCGCGCGCTTGATCTCCTTGGGCAAGTGGACCCTCAACTCGGTTTCCAGCTCGTCGAGTTGTAACTGAAGTTTTTCTTTAATATCCGCTGACAACTATCTGCTCACTTTCATTCCAGCGCCTGTGCGAAGCCCAGCGCCCTGGCTAGACCTGGCCGTGATACCTGGCTTCATCGGGAGCGCCAAACGAAATTCCCGTATCTCGAGCGGTTCGCACGAGCTGGCCTTGGGCCGGCACAGCCTTAATATTCGCAATTGCCTCGCTGATGGGAACGGTAATGACGTCGCCCGCCTGCAGCGCTACCATCACTCCACGTTTCCCTTCGACCAGCGCCCGGACGCCGCAGGAGCCATAAGTCGTAGCCAGCATACGATCGAATGCGTTTGGCCTGCCACCTCTTTGCAGGTGTCCCAGGACAACGCAGCGGGTTTCTTTGCCGGTAAGGGCCTCAAGTTCCCGCTGGCAGTAAGATCCGATGCCACCGAGGCGCGGTGCATGCAGACGGTCGCCTTTGTCCTGGTAGATCAACTCATGACCGGTTTCGAGTGCCCCTTCAGCAATGACGACAATACTGAAATTCGATCCGGCAGCATCGCGGGCACGTATCCTCTCCGCCACTGACTGCATCGTGAACGGAATTTCCGGAATTAGAATCACGTCCGCACCGCCCGCGATACCGGAATGCAAAGCGATCCACCCGGTATGACGGCCCATTACTTCAAGGATCATCACGCGTTCATGCGACTCCGCCGTGGTGTGCAGGCGATCGAGCGCATCGGTGGCGATGTCGAGCGCGGTGATGAAGCCGAAGGTTAGCTCCGTGCAGGCGAGATCGTTGTCGATAGTTTTAGGAACGCCAACGACGGGAACTCCCATGCGGTCAAACTCTGCAGCGATGGTCAACGTTCCTTCGCCGCCCAATACGATCAAGGAATCAATATCAAGCCGGTGAAGATTCTCGACCGCCTCGTTGTAAACAGCCTGGGGTTTTGTAATAACCCCATCTTCGCTACGTTCGACAAACTTTCCGCGATTTCGTGTCCCCAGGATTGTTCCGCCGCGTGGCAGCAAGCCGCGGACGTCGGAGGCAGTAAGCGGCCTTGTTTGGGGCTCGCCCAGCAAACCCTCGAAGCCGTCTTCAATGCCGATAACCTTCAGTCCATATTGTCCGGTGGCAGTGGTGACAACCGCGCGAATTACCGCATTTAGACCTGGCGCGTCACCGCCACCGGTCAGTATTCCGATAGTTTCGTACATAAGGTTCGAGGAGTTCAGAGTTCAAGCTTTGCTGGCACCAAAGGCACAACCTGAAGATTGAACTCTAAACGGCTTGTCCTTTTCCCGGTCATGAAGAACCCCTTACACGCGGCGGTTCATGAAACTCGCCATACTCAGGATAGTCCCGCTTGATTATTTGGCCAGGCCGCGTGTCCTTCGTTAGCAGCGCTAACGCGTCGCGCAAAACGTGTCGTTGCAAATCGCGCATTCCCGGTTTCCCCAAACTGTTCCCGATTTTAAAGCCGTTCGGGTAGATGGCGCGCGGCGGCCGCATTTGCGCCGAAACTTCCGGACTGACAGTAATCAAGACCGTCGGTATTCCTTTCATTTCAATTTCCCGTTGAACCGCGACGACCGTGCGGTGACAAACGCCGGGTCAGCCACCAGTCAGCACAACGACGTCAGCTCGCGAACCCTTATCGATTTCGTTGGCGATCTCGCGCGCTGTTCCTTCATACATTGCTTTGAGCTGCATGGTGTAACCCATGTAGCCCACGTGCTTCCTCGCAACTCCTCGAATGAAACCTTCCGTCTGCAGATCGCGAAGCACATCGATCGGGAATACTACATTGATGTCCTTGTCGGCATCACTGTGATCGTAGTGATGATGCGTCACCTTCAACTGAGAAGACTCGACGTCCTCAGGAATGATGCGGTATCCAAGATCGCCCAGCTCGTCGGCAATATTGAAAGGTTCCTGGTCCTTGAGGTGAATACCACCCGCCGTCACCAGAGCGACGGTGCTTTTGGCGAGCTCACCTTCAAACGGCGTGAAGGGAACACATTTCCGGGAGAGAGACATAAAGCAGAAGTCAGAAACCAGTAATCAGAAGTCGGAGGGTAGGAAGAAGGTTTTCCATTTCATTTGATATTTCTCATTGACCATTTCACTCGGTCTTATGTTCTTAAATGGAAAACGAGAATTTAAAAATGATGAATGAAAAACTGGTGCTCTAAAGACAGAGGCGTCTGCTCTCCCGCCCTCTACTTCTGATTTGCGGTTTTCTATAGCTTTCTCAATACTGCAAAAAGATCCTCGTTGTCTGGCTGGTCTGCAATGTTATGGATGTCTTTGTAGGCAAGTTTGCCTTCCTTGTCGACAATGAAAATCGCGCGCTCGCTGATGCCATCATCGGCGCGATAGGCTCCATACCGTTTGGCGACATCACCTTTGGGGTGAAAATCACTTAAAAGATCATACGACAGACCGCCGAGACTCTTGGCCCACGCGGTGTTACAGGGGACGCTGTCAACTGATATGCCCAGAACCTGAGCATCATAGCCTTTAAAGCGTTCGAGGTCCGCCTCGTACGCAGGCATCTGAGCGGTTCAGACAGGCGTCCACGCCAGCGGATAAAACGCCAGCACAACGTTGTTCTTGCCGCGAAAATTTGAGAGCTTTACTTTCTTTCCTTTTTCCAGATTGCTAGGCAGCTCAAAGTCCGGGGCGGGATCTCCAACTTCAGGCATAGAGAACTCCTCTCTTACAAAGTTTTCTTTCAGTATTTTGGGGCGTATTCAAGATAAGAGTAATGGAGAGGGGTAGAGAGTTCAACCTTTAAAGCGGAGGATTTTCCATTCATCATTTTTCAATTGCGAATTCAACTTTGAAGTGCAACAGCTCGCGGACTCGTTACCATAATTGAGAAGAGACAGTAACAGTCGATCAGCATTGGCGAGGGTTACACGTGCCCTCGCGGAACTCCAGACCGCATAAAGTGGATAGTTGACCCTCATCGGGAGGCTCGCGTAGCATGTGAGTCAGTTACAGGAACTGTTAGTGTTCACTTATTCATGGGCGTGGTTTTTCGGAACTGAGGCGTTTGCACTTGGAAATAGACGACGACGCAAAAGAGATCGTTCGGGAAATCGGGACAGCGATTAACGAGTCGGTAGAAAACTCACCCCAGGTGGCCGAGGCAATCGAACGCCTTAGAGATGCTGGTTACGAGATGGAGTTGACGCTGCGATTGGAAATTGGCTTGCGGCCACATTCAGGCGAGGAAGGCGAAGGGGGTGAAGCCAGTCTTGAGCTAACCGATGAAGACGTGCAAGTGCTTCAGCGAATGAAGATTCGGATAGATCCTGAAGAAAAGCTCTAGCAGGCTTTGGGAGTACAAAGAAGATAGCCCCGCCGTTTTAGTAATAAGCGGTGGGGCTTTTTACTGAAAAGCGGAAAGCAATTTTCCATTTTCCATTTTTCATTTGCCATCGTCTCCTATTAAGTAAGGATCAGGATCATTAACACTTCACAATTGAATGATCAGGTGATAATTCTCGCAGTCAAGAGGTCAGTACCAACTCGCGGTAGCGGGTGGGTCCTCGATGGGGAGGTTAGATGATCAACCGGATGAATGGTGCACGTAGCGATCCATGGCGAGAGAACCCGCTACCGCGAGGTGGTACTGACCTCATGACACGGCAACGCGGAATTATTACACAATCGCTACCGGTTCTGATTCGGGATGTTACCGGTGCCGTCGCTGTTGCCTGGTCTGATGGCCGAGTTGCACCTCAAACTTAAACCCTCCAAATGGCAAATGAGAAATGGAAAATGAAAAATGGAAAATAGATTTTGTGCTCCTATGGCCCAAACCGTGCCTGGTATTCTGCCGACACGATAAAGGCCTTGACCATCTCAGCATTCACGAAGTTGCCGTTGAACTGGTTGAGCTTGCCCAGCCAGAAGTCGTAACCCGTATAGTCCAGACCAAGCTCCGGCGGATCATTCGGGTTACGCCGCAGGTAGCCGAAATACTGCACTAACACAAAAGCGCTGTTGTTCTCAGCAGCAAACAAATCCGGGTCTTCAGCCACCGCGCGCAGAACCTCTGCTCGAGTCTTATGTCCGAAAGTGAGATCGTCGATCAATTTAGTGCGCTCCGCCGGAGATAGCACGCCACCGGCGTTTGTG
>JBKOZZ010000111.1:0-40332 GCA_046726155.1 Acidobacteriota bacterium | reverse complement strand
TGTTTGAAGTTGACTTTAGCATGCGGCGCTACCGCGCACGGTTCTCCAAAGGAATCCGTCCCGACGCCAGACCGGCCCACTCCGCAGTTTCACAATCGCTAACTGGCCACAATGGCGGACACCGCAGCGAAGTTTCTGTCTACACCACTTGCCCATTCTTCACTGCTGGTCACATTCCGGAGCCTTTCAAATGGTAGCGATCCGTGTCGTAAAATCGCGCTACATCCACCGTCTCAATCTTTCCCAGCACCGTCGAAATATTCACCAGTGACAGATCGCATGCCGGAGCAATCCCGCGCGCTGAAACCATTTTGCCGAAATCACCTTCGGCGACGGCGTCAGCCGCACGCGCGCCAAAGATCAACCCCATAATGCGGTCCACCGGCGAAGGCGGACCGCCACGTTGCGGGTGCCCAACAATTACGGAACGCGCATCGTAGGGCGTATCACTCATGATCCTCCGTGCCAAAACTTCAGCAATGCCACCCAGACGCGCGTGGCCAAAAGCGTCATGGCGGTCGTCTATGATGATCAATTCTCCGTCTTCCGCATACGCACCCTCTGCGACAACGATCACGGAATAGCGCGGGTGTTTCGGATCACGAGGGTGAGCCTTTGCCTCGCCGAGATGAGTTCTTAAATGACGATAGATCTTCTCGTAGCGAAAGGGATGTTCAGGGATCAGGATAATATCTGCCTGACCCGCGACACCCGACCAAAGAGCCAGGTGGCCGGAGTGACGACCCATGACCTCGATCACCTGGACCCACCCATGGGAACCTGCCGGCGTGCGCGAACGTTCGATAACTTCAGTAACGTTTCGCAACGCCGAGTCAAAGCCGAGGGTGTAATCCGTTCCCGCCAGATCTTTGTCGATCGTCTTGGGAATACCCACTATAGGCACGCCCATCTCTGAAAGACGTGCGGCAACGCCCAGCGTATCCTCACCGCCGCAAGCAACCACGGCGTCAAGACCGAGCCTCTCGACGTTAGCGATTACTTCTGACGACTTATCGATTTGCTCTCCCAGTTCGTTGGGTGTTTGGAAAGGATTTGTGCGCGACGAGCCGAGGTTAGTGCCGCCATCGCGATCCCAGCGTCGCACAGTTGCCCGGTCAAGGGGTACGACGTCAAATGGAGGGTTGAGCAAACTTAGCCAACCGTCGCTCAGGCCGACTGTTGCGATCCCAAGCTCCGAGGCTCGATAAACCAAACCTTTGATTGCCGGGTTGAGTCCCGGCGCGTCACCGCCCCCGGTCAAGACGCCGATGCGTTTTACTTCAGTCATAGAAAACAGTAATGCTCCTCATGAGCTAATTTGAAGAAATAGTTTGTCTCACTCGTTACGCAATCGCCAACACGCAAGGCTCGCTCCTTACGATACCGCTTCATTGCGGCTTCCTGAAGCGCCAGGCCTCCCACAGCGAAAGTCAGCTGTGCTTCGTTAAGACGGCTTTGATGATGAGCGCCAACTGCGCGTCTTCCGCGAAATCCATTACGACCCCGTAACGAAGTGAACTCAGCATAGTTGGCTTTAGCTCCACGCGCCACCCTTAATTTTCTAATTTTCTATGCGACCTCTCAAGCACGGTGAACCTCGCAGTACATAACACTCCGAAGTATCTCAGGAACCGCGGATGTGATTGGTGGAGTGGTGCACGCTCGGGCCGCGTGTTGGACTACCACTGGGGGAGCCCCAACATTCAGAAGCAATTTCCAGGATTCCACACGTTTCTGGTGCAGCCAATAAGACCTCCACAAACTTCGGTCCGATAAGACGTTCACTAGTCAAATCACCAGGCTGTAGCTAGTCTCCTGATTGTTGTCGCTGAACTCGCAAAGACTTGTCGTTAATTTGGCGCCCGGTGATTGAGAAGGTCATAATCATTTGGAAAGCCTTTTCAGCGGCCACTCGTTATCATTAAAACGGTCGCGAGCAGCAAAGTTGTCCACACTCAAATCAGAGGAGCACCCTGGTGGAACTGCACGGCAAGAGCATCATTGGAGCGGAAGCAAGCAACAGCGAAGGACAATCTTTTCGTGCCTTCAATCCGGCGCTCGGTGAGGACCTGGACCCGCCATTCTACGAAGCGACCGACAGCGACATCGAACGCGCCTTCGCACTCGCCGAGAGTGCGTTTTGTATCTATCGTCACAAATCCAGCGAAGAGATCGCGGCGCTTCTGGATCTGATTGCGGACGAGATCGTAGCTCTCGGAGACGAATTGATTGATCGAGCATCGTCGGAAACGGGCTTGCCGGTTCAGCGACTGACAAGCGAGCGAGCGCGAACGGTGGGCCAACTCAAGATGTTTGCTGAACTTGTACGTGAGGGATCATGGGTAGATGCCGCAATCGATCGCGCGCAACCTGACCGCAAGCCTTTGCCCAAGCCCGACGTGAGGAGAATGCTGATTCCGCTCGGACCCGTGGTGGTCTTCGGAGCCAGTAACTTTCCGCTAGCCTTTTCCGTTGCGGGTGGTGACACCGCTTCTGCCCTGGCCGCCGGAAATACCGTGATCGTCAAGGGCCATCCCGCACATCCGGGAACGTCGGCGCTGGTGGCGCGCGCAATTGTGCGGGCCGTGCACGCGACTGGCATGCCTGCAGGCATTTTCTCGTTATTGCAGGGGACGAGTAATGAGCTAAGTCTAAAAGTGGTGCAACATCCGTCTGCCGCCGCGGTCGGCTTCACCGGATCACTCAAGGCCGGTCGCGCGCTTTTCGACGCTGCGGCTCGCCGGCCGAATCCGATTCCTGTTTATGCCGAAATGGGAAGCGTGAATCCTGTCTTTGTTCTTCCCGGTGCGCTGCGTGAGAGAGCCGAAGCAGTCGCGGACGGACTGAAGCAATCCATCACCTTGGGTGTGGGCCAGTTTTGCACCTGTCCCGGTCTGGTTGTCGGGCTCCACGATTCAGCGATGACGGATCTAACTGCTCGACTGGAAGAATTGATCGGGTCGGCAGGGCCGGCAACGATGCTTCACCCCGGAATTCTGCGTTCCTATCGCGAGGGTCTGCGGCGCCTGGAAAAGATCGAAGCTGTCCGCAGTCTGCGCTCAAACTCGCTTGCTGATGACAGCAAGACGCAGGCTGAAGTCGCTATGTTTGTAACTGACGCGGAGACGTTTCTGCAGCATGACGAACTAGGCGAAGAAGTCTTTGGTCCTTCCACAGTGATCGTGAGTTGTGGGTCAAAGCAGGAACTTATGAAAATCGCGCAAAGACTTCAAGGGCACTTGACCGCGACTATTCATGGTGCTGACGAAGACGTCGTCGAGTTCCAGGACTTGATCAGCCTCCTCCAGAAAAAAGTCGGCCGGATAGTCTTCAACGGTTTCCCAACCGGCGTGGAAGTTTGCACTGCGATGCACCACGGCGGCCCGTATCCCGCTACCACTGATAGTCACTGGACATCCGTGGGCTCCAGGGCGATCAAGCGGTTCGCTCGCCCCATTTGCTTTCAGAATTTTCCGCAGGACGTACTGCCGGTCGAATTGCGAGACGAGAATGCGCGCAGCATTTGGCGTACTATCGACGACCAACTGACGAAGGAGGGGTGTTGATTGCGGAGCGCAAACCTGGGAATGGACGGGAATGTCCAGCGAGAACGTCACAAGTGCTGTAGGCGTTCCCATATCTCCGGCTCGACTGGAATGCCCTCAGCGAGATTCTGTTTTCTGATTTCCAATCTTCGCTCGCCTGGGTAGCGGACCTTCTCATCTCCAGACGCGGCTGCACCATGAACGAAGTCGATGATCTGCTTCACGATCCCTTCTGTGAGCTGGTCGTTATCAATCGATTTGAGATCGAACGCGAGAAACATCTGCGATAGTCCGGTTTCCTGATGCGAATCTTTCGGAATCTGAAACGTCGCCTTGCCGCCGGAGAGAACCGTGGCGAGCAGATCGAGCATTAGTGCGAGGCCCGACCCCTTCCAGTAACCGATTGGCAGTGTTCGGCCCGACGCCAGGATGGCGGCGGCGTCGTGGGTGGGGTTCCCATTACTATCGAATCCGCCGGCGACAGGTAGTTCCGCACCGCGCGCTTTGTATGACTCAAGCGCTCCGATTGAGAACTGCGACATCGCCATGTCCAGGACAATGTGTCCTTCAGATCGCGGCATGGCGATCACCAGGGGATTGTTGCCAAGGCGCGGCTCGCTCGCGCCCCACGGAGGCAGGTTCGGCAGCGTGTTGGTCCAACAGATTCCGATGAGACCAGCGTCGGCAGCTTGCCAACCATAACTGCCGCCGCGCATCCAGTGGTTGGTGTTGCCGAGAGCAACGCAGCCCATTCCGAGTTGGCGCGAGATCGCCATGGCGCGCTTCATGGCTGCGTAGGCATTGAGGTTTCCTGGACCACGCCTTCCATCCCACCGCTCAATGGCGCCGTAGCTCGCAACTAATTTTGGTTCGGCATGAATATCAATCACGCCACTGCGGATCATCTCCATGAATCGAGGAAAGCGATTCACGCCGTGCGTGTAGACGCCATCGACAGTTGCCTCAATAAATAAGCGTGCGCACAACTCCGCTCGTGGCTGTGTGAAACCCAGCTGAAGCAGCACCCGCAGCAGGCCCTCGTATAGGTCTTCGTAGCGAATTCTCATCTCAAGGAAATTTGCCAGCGTTGCTGATTATTGCTTCTGAAAAACGATTGGCGCCCCGGCGGCCGTGAGAGAATTGATTAATGAAAACGCCGTCGCCCCAGCGCAGAACACTTCAAGAAACACCTGGCGCGATCTGAGAATTTATGCGTCTGTTGTTCTTATCAGTCACGAAGCTTTCGTCGTCACTTAAGATAAACGAATCTCCTCCAGGGACTTTTGACTCCCGGATGATGATTGCTATCGACGGCCCAGACGCGCCAACGCCCGGGCTGGGCGCCCTTAAAGAACACCTCGTAGTTTGTTTCGGTCAACCGAAACTTCTCATCGTATGGAGACGGATTGATGCACTCATTATCATCAGGTAGCCGTGACTGCTGCACGGGCGAAGGCTTCCAGCAAGCCTCCACTTCAACTCCATACGTGAGTGCGCCGGCTACCGGGTTCCAGGTTAATCTCGTTTTTCGCGGAAAATAATCGAACACCTCATTGTCCTTGGGGCTGAGTTGCACGGGCGCGGGCAGCCGCGTAGCGTCATGCTGATCCACAACTGAAATTGGATTTTTGCTTTTGAGGTACACTGCGAATTCAGCATTTCCGTCCGAGCGCACGAGCAATGTACCTGGTCCTTTCCTCGACCCCGCGAGTGAGGTGAGAACGCCACCCCCCATTACCCAGTCCTCGTAACCCTCTGCCGTTATCCGAAGTTGAAACACAACTGGTGGAGCAAACAGTTTGAATCGGCCGGAATGAACTCCCTTGGCGACCTCGTGATAACGCGCGCTGTGATCGCGAGCTTGCCATACCCAGACCGTGAAGTTCTGAACAGGCTTATCCGTTGCTTCGTCAACGACCTTGCCGGTGATTAATCCACTCTTCGGACCAATCGTGATTGACAGTGAAGGATTCCGGTTCTGATCGTTGATGGCTATTTCATTAATCGCAACCTTGGGATCTCTGAAATACGGAATATAGACGGGGTTATACCCTTCGGATCTCTTTTCGGCAATCACCTGATAGCTGCCGGCTTCGTTTAGATCAATGACGAACTTTCCCTGCGTGTCAGTATCCGCGCAAACCCTGTCGCGGACTCGCACAATTTTTCCGTTAGTCGGAATTGCACATACATGAGCGCCGGGCAAAAGTTGTCCAGTCTCAGTCCGTAGGTCTCCCATGACCGTGTAAGGAGAGGGTGATTGGGCCAACGTCGCGGTCCAGCAGATGCCAATCAAAAGGAGCAAAATCCATCTCATCATGATCTTCAGCTTCCCTTCTTTCATTTCGTGTGAACCTGGACCCGCTGGCCGATACGGGCTGCTTCGTAAACGGCCGTTATGATCTGCATGTCGCGACGACCGAGCTCGCCCGGCACGCGTGTGTCCCGACCGTTGACAATGCAATCAGCAAAATCGTCCATTTGGGCTGCTTGCTGATTAATTGCGGGAAACGTAAGTGGCCCACGGCTGGTCTGACAAACGATACCGCGGTAGGTAAAGGCATGCTGTTGGAAGTCCATCCAGCCCTTCGCGCCCTCGATCCGGAATTTGTCTGCCGAATGATTGAAGCTGGTGACGGCTTCGCACTTCGCGCCGTTGGCAAAGTCCATGGTCCAACTGATTGTCTCTTCCACTTCGTTAAACAACTCCGGCCTGCTCTTTGGTTCCTCGCGGGCTGTTACTGAAACCGGTGCTACCCCGTTTGCCGCCATGCAGGCCCCGTGAACGATGTAAATGCCCAAATCCATCATGGGGCCACCGCCGGCGAGTTTCTTGTCGACGCGCCACGCACGCTGCTGGAATACGAAGCCGCGATCACCCGTCATCTTCATGAACGGCCCAAACTCCCGAGCTTGCGCCAAACGCATCATCTCTTTGTGATAAAGGTCGTAGTGGAGCCGGTAGCCGATCGCCAGTTTTACTTTCGCGGCTTTACAGGCGGCGATCATCCTGTCGCAGTCAGAAACCGACGTAGCCATTGGCTTTTCGGAGATTATGTGTTTACCAATTTTTGCGAGACGAATGACAAACTCCGGATGCAAAGCAGGCGGCGTGACGACGTAGACAATGTCGATCTTTTTGTTGTCGGCGATGCGTTCGAGGTTTTCATAACTGTAGATGTTCTTTTTGTCGAGGTTGTAATCAGCGGCCCACTTCTCACCTTTTTCCGGATGTCCGGTGACAACACCGGCGAGATAACAAAGCTTCGTCTCGCGCAAAGCAGGGCCGAGTTGGTTCGTTGAATATTTGCCCAGTCCCAGCAGCGCGACCCCAAGCTTGCGCCCGTTATTCTGTCTCAGCGTCTCGGCCAGCGCTCGTAGATTAGAGCGCGTTGCCAGGGTCGCCGTGGTCAATGAAAGTCCACGCAAGAAATCACGCCGCGAAAGTGAATTCAGTAATTTCATACGACTCCCTTGAGCTACAAAGATCCTGACGACAAGCGAGAACTAAGAAATCCCCAACATCCTAAAGTATCGCGCTCTAAGTCGTCATAGCTTCGGTGGCGCGGGCCTGTTTGGCTTATCCCAGGCGTTGGCGCCGGTTATTTTCAACTTGCGTTTGTAAACGCGATCTCCGCACGTGGCATAGAGCGTGTCGAAGTGTGCACCCCCGAAAGTAAGATTCGAGATTCTGCCGTTCGGCGTGGTGATGATGCACTGCACTTTTCCTGCCTGGTCGCAGACTTGAATGCCCATGCGCGTGGCAACATAGAGCCGGCCATCGCGATCGACGCGAATGCCGTCCGCATTGCTTCGATCGCCGGCATCCGCAACGTGCAGCCAATAGAAGCGTTGCTTGAGCCCGAGCGTGCCGTCAGGCTGAATGACATAACTGTAAACCCAGTGCGATCGATAATCGGAGACGTAGAGCAGCGTCTGATCAGGTGAAAGCGTGATGCCGTTGGCGTAAGTGATGCCGTTGTCGACCACAGACTTCTCGCCATTTGGCTTGATGAGCCAAATCTTGCTGGGATCGTTTGAGTTATCAGGTGGCGGATTGGTGACATAGATGTTGCCGTTGTGGGCCACCACTATGTCATTGCCGACCCAGCCCTCGGCGAGAACCCTTGCCTTAGGGATCAAATCATTGGCTGTCTGCGCCCCGTGCGCTTTCGGGTTGCTGGAAACAGAAGGAATAGTTCGCTCCAGGTCATAGGCCACGATTTTCTGTTCACTCATCGCTACTGCATACAATCTTCCGTCTGGGCCAAACGCCTGGCCGTTACCTTTCTTCGAATCGTCCAAGACCTGACTAACTTTGCCGTCAAGCCCGATTTTGTAAGTCTTGCTATTCGTGATGTCGTTAAAGAACACCTCGCCTTTTGTGTTTGCAGCCGGGCCTTCGACGAACTTGTAGCCTTCACTCACCAGTTGCCAGCCTTCGCCAGGAATCAGGATTTCGTTGAGCGTGTCGTTCTTTGTCTGTCCGCGCGGTACTGGCTTCGGCCAGTCCTTCCACAGCCAGCGCATTGCTTCGGGAAAGATTGCCGTCGCATGTTTTCCGGTGTGGCCACCATCGCCCCACACATGTTGCACTTCGTAACCGGCAAACGTAAGCGCGCGTTCCATCGTCTGGTTTGCCATCCACCAGTCGCCGCCATACTTGTTGTTGTCATTCGAGCCGTCCTGCATAAATATGCGAATCGGTTTTGGCTCATACTTGCGTATCAATGACGGATAACGCATGCCGCCACGCAGATCAACGTAGGTGCCGATCGCGCTAAACACGCGGGTAAAGGCCTCAGGTCGTTCCCACGCCGCCGTGAACGCGGCGATTGCGCCGCTGCTAGAGCCGCCGATTGCATGGTCGTTGCCGTCGTGAGAGAGCTTTAGCGCGCGTCCATCAGACGTTTTCTTCTTCTCGACTTCGGGCAGGAGCTCGTCAATCAGAAAGCGCGCGTAGTTGTCACCGAGGCCGTCGTACTCAAAGCTGCGATTAAAACGATCAAGCGCGGTGGCCGCATCGGCGGCCTTCACCACACCAGGTGCAACGAACACGCCGATGATGATCGGTATCTCTCTTTTGTGAATAAGGTTGTCGAAGACGGTGGTCGCTTCAAAGCGAATGGCGTCTTGCTGCACGTAAACGCACGCTGGTTTGTCGGGTTTGTATTGCGCCGGCACGTAGACCCAATAGTCGCGCGTCGTACCGGGAAAGATTTTCGACTGGTCGAAAGTAAACTTAAGCACTTCTCCTCTTGGCACGCCCGGCTGGGGCTTTGAGTCTGGTCCCGGTTGATAGTTGTCGGTTGTTTGGGCCGAGACAATCAGGACCAAAAGGAAGAGCGCAAGCGAAGCGATTATAGTTCGGGTTTTCATAAAATCGGTTTCCAACCTTCGAGCATTATTCGCAGCTCACCCAATTCGTCCTCGGTAACATTGACGAGCGGTGGGCGTGTGAGCCCCCCGGCGAGCCCAATGAGGTCCATCATCGATTTCACTACAGAGACTTCGTAGCCTTTGCGTCGCGTCCGAAATGTGTAATGAGGGATGACGTAGTGGGACATCAGATGTTGCAGTTGCTCGGAATCATTCCGCGAAGCCGTTTCGTGAATCGCCAACGATAATCTGGGGCTAATGTTCGACAGACTCGATGTGTAACAGCGGATGCCCAACCTATAGTAGGCGGGAGCCAAATCGT
Source organism: Acidobacteriota bacterium (assembly GCA_046726155.1). Lineage (GTDB taxonomy): Bacteria > Acidobacteriota > Blastocatellia > Pyrinomonadales > Pyrinomonadaceae > PSRF01. Next base: position 31,086 of record JBKOZZ010000111.1, on the reverse strand, counting down.
CTCCCGCGCCTCCGATCCACCGCAACCGGTCGCCAAGTCGATTCATGATCATCTGATAACGGCGAATGTCACCCTGACCATCTTTCCAGGCGATGAGCGTTGGAATTGATGTCAGCCGCTCAACAATGGCTGGGCCGAAATCGGTCCAGTCTCTGGCATAGATCAAAAGGCCCAAGCCTGTCGCGTCACCAATGCTCGTGTAGTAATGCCACAACCCATCATTGTCTGCGTTTGGGTAGTAAGGCGGGAAAGCGAGAATGCCGTCCACGCCAACTGCCGCTGTGCGTTTCGCCATTTCGATCGCGAGTTGTTGGTTGAAACCGACGGCCGTCAGGACAGGTACCTTGCCGCGCATTACGTCCACGGTCGCCTGTACTACTTGAAGATGTTCCGCTGGCGTCAACGAATACATCTCGCCTGTCCCGCCGGCGGCAATAACCGCGCAGATAGGGTGATCCAATAATCGCTCCAGGTTCTTTTGCAGACCCTCGATGTCGAGAGTGAAATCCGCTTTGAAAGGCGTCACGGGAAAAGCGATTACACCCTCGAATTTGTTTCTTAGTTCCTGAGGATCCATCTGTGGTTCACCTCTTTGTGTAGCAGAATGCACCCATCGCGAAGTTTCCGGCTCAAACGATGGCCGGCGCCGCTTCGGGTTCGCGTGCTAACGCCTGCTTGCCAATCAGGAACGTGTAGGAAAAAATTCCCATCACGAGAATCAGGCCGCAGATCGTGAATGCCGGCGCGAACGACTGCGCCCGATCAGCGATGAGGCCAGTCAAGGCCGGAGCTATTATGCCGCCGACATTGCCGCCGAAATTTTGAATGCCGGAAACTGTGCCAACGAGATTCTTTGAACAGACCGTCTGCGTCAGTGTCCATGTGTTGGGCGCGCAGATACCCAAACCGCCAAGCGAAATGCTTAGCAGCCAAACGGCCGTCATTTTATCCGCCACCATTCCCGCAGGAACGATTAGTAGAGCAATTGCGAGTCCGACCACGATGAATGTTTTCCGAACTCGGATTTCCAAATAGCCACGCTTGATCAACCGATCACTGGCGACGCCCGAAATCAGGATGATGATCGACATGACCACATAAGGAGCTGAGGTCCAAAAGCCGGTCTCAGCCGGCGTGAACTTACGTTCAATGACGAGGTAGCCATTCAGCCAACGCGTATAAACGAACCAGACGTAATCAAACGCGAAAAAGCCGAGGAAGATTCCCAGCACTGTTCGATTCCCAAGTAGCGCGAAGCTCCCGAAAAACGAAACGCTTTTCTTCATCTCGGTTATTTCAGTTGAGGCCGAGGACTGAGGAGCTCTCTCCCATTTGCCGAGAAACTTGTGCCACGGCAGTAACCAAAGGATGGGCGCCACGCTGATCAAAACGAAGAAGAGTTTCCATCCGTATTTCACGAGCAGGTAAACTCCGACCACGCCGATCAGTGCCTGGCCCAGTCTGACACCGCTCAAATAACAGGCAGTCACAGTGCCTCGCTCACTATTGGGGAACCAATTGGCTACGGCGCGCGCGCTTGCGGGAAAGGCCACCGATTGACCAATGCCGAGGACAATTTGAAGCACGATGAGGCTCGCCAGGCTACCCGCGAGTCCGGTGCACGCAGAAGCAACGGTCCAGATAAGAAAGCCGACAGCATAAGCTTTCCTTACTCCAAATCGATCGACGAGCCAGCCCGCCGGGATCTGCATAAAGGCGTAACACCAAAAGAACGCGGAAAGCAGAACACCCATCACCGTCTTCGACAGGTGGAGTTCCTTGATCATCACCGGAGCCGCAACCCCAAGCGCGCCGCGTTCGGCGTAACAGATGATCATCCCCGCAACCAGGAGCAACATTAACAGCCAGCGCTGCGAAGACTCTTTCAATTCAATTTGGCGTGACATTTCGCAGGTCGCTCGTTCAGCAAGAAGCGCGAAGTGTTACTGCATGTGCTACCGGGAAAACCGCTTTCCCCTGGTCGCCAATCAGTTTCCGGGTCAAAATGTTGACAGGACAAAAGACTTCTACCATATTGTCTGAACTTTGGACAAATTTAACCTCGTGAACTGTCAGGAGTATCGCGAATGAATGATTGTCTATCCCGGCGCTTTGGGATGATGCTTATCTGGGCGCTGACCACTGTTTGCCCGCAGGTGTGCCTCGCCCAATCGGCTCCTCCGCGCGTCTTTGATTTGCCCCCATCTTTACTCTTCCCTACGCCCGAAACCAAAGCCGAGCGCGATGCGCGCATGAAGTGGTGGCGCGAAGCTCGCTTCGGCATGTTCATTCATTGGGGTCTCTATGCCGTGCCGGCGGGCGAATACAACGGCAAACGATCCGAACGAATCGGTGAATGGATCATGGAATGGGCCAACATCCCGCGGTCCGAATACGAAAAGTTCGCAATGCAGTTCAATCCGGTTAAGTTCAATGCCGCAGACTGGGTGCGCATGGCAAAGGATGCCGGCATGAAGTACATCGTGATTACGTCCAAACATCATGATGGCTTCGCCATATATGACAGTCAGGTCAGCAACTATGACATTGTTGACGCCACGCCATACCACAAAGATCCCATCAAGGCGCTGGCCGTGGAAGCGAAGAAGCAGGGCTTGAAGTTCTGCTTCTATTATTCAATCCTTGACTGGCATCACCCGAGTTTTTATGTCGAGGCTCCCGGCAAAGAACCCACAGCAGGAAATAGAACTACAAAGGCAAAGCCTGGAGGCAAGGAAGAATATGTCAAGTACATGAAGGCGCAACTGCGCGAGCTGATCACAAAATATGATCCCGCGGTGCTGTGGTTTGACGGCGAGTGGCAGGATTGGTGGACTGAAGAGGACGGTCAGGATCTTTACAAGTATGTTCGCCTTCTCAAACCGAAGATCATCGTCAATAATCGCGTCGGCAAAGGACGGCAGGGCATGCAGGGAATGAGTAAGACTGACCGTGAATACTCCGGTGATTTCGGTACGCCAGAACAGCAGATTCCCGCAAATGGTTTGCCGGGCGTCGATTGGGAAAGCTGCATGACGATGAACACCACGTGGGGCTTCAAGTTCTACGACGATAAATGGAAATCTTCGCAGACGATCATTCGCAATCTCATCGATATCGCTTCCAAGGGCGGGAATTACCTTTTGAATGTAGGTCCAACCAGCGAAGGGCTGATTCCGCAACCAAGCGTCGAGCGATTGGCTGAAGTGGGGAAATGGATGAAGGTTAACGGGGAAGCGATTTACGGCACGACCGCGAGTCCTTTTCCGACTCAGCTTTCATTCGGTCGAGCCACGAGCAAACTGGGACGCGTATATCTGGAAGTTTTCGATTGGCCTGCCCAGGGCAAGTTGCAAGTTCCGGCGTGGGGTGGGAATGTCGCCAGGGTTTACTTGCTTGCCGGGCCGAAATCACCTCTGAAGTTTGTACAGAATGCCGATGTCATTACGATCGAAACACCGGCAGGTGCTCCCGATCCAATCGCGAGTGTAATCGTAATTGAAACAAAGTAATTCGAGCGCACTCTGCACAATTGTTGTCTTTGCAGTGGGCTCGAAACTTTCGGATCGAGGCTTCTCGTTAGGTTACCTGGGTCAGCAGAATGAAGACTTCAACGCAATTCCCCGGCGATTTGCGGGGCGTCTTTGCGGTGCCTCCGTTGTGCCGAAAAAACGTCGCCACGCGATCGATTGATTTCAAGCAGAACGATCTCGTTGTTCGTCATATAGTAAACGGAGGCATCAAACGCCTGCTCTACGGGGGTAATGCGTTTCTTTATCACGCAACGTTGGTCGAATTTGAACAGTTGCTTGACTGGCTCAGCAGCTTGACCGGCGATTTGTGGGCGATTCCGAGCGTCGGTCCAGGCTATGGTCGCGCCATGGATCAGGCGGCGTTGGTCCGAAACTACCAATTCCCCTGTGTGATGATGTTGCCTTGCGGCGATCCGCGCGAGGTTGCGGGCATGGAACAAGGCTACAGAGAGATTGCAGAAGCAGCGAAGGCGATGCTAATTGTTTATCTGAAGGATGAGAACAATCTGGGTCCGAAAAAAGAAGCCGGTCTCGACATGGTAGCGCGACTCGTCGAAGAGGGAATTTGTGCCGGCATCAAGTATGCCGTCGTGCGCAAGGATCCTTCGCGCGACTCGTACCTCGATTCTTTGTTGCAGCGCGTAGATCGCCAGTATGTAATCAGCGGGATCGGCGAGCGTCCAGCGGTTACGCACTTGCGCGATTGGAAGTTGCCCGGTTTCACAACCGGCTCAGGTTGCATTGGCCCGCGTCTTAGCCAAATGCTCTTCGACGAGTGCGTTCGCGGTGATTTTGCTGCGGCGGAAACATTGCGTGTTACTTTTCTTCCGCTTGAAGACTTGCGCGATGCCTGGGGGCCTGCAAAGGTTTTGCATAGCGCGACAGAGTCAGCGGGTATTGCCGTGACCGGACCTGTTCCACCTTTCTTCTCTGCGCTGACAACTGAACAACTACAAACGGTCCTGCCGGTTGCGCGAGCACTGGTTGAGCAGGATTCGCATTTCAGAGCAGAATCGCAGTCACAGCAACCGGCGCGGTCAAGCCATTTTCCTGATCTGAGTGGATCAGCAGTTTGATGGCTTTCTTTACTGCTTGAGACGTTTCGAATTAAATATCAATCGGAATTTGCCGATGCCACCTAAACGAACTCCTGAGCAATTGCGCAGTCATCGCTGGTTTGGTCCGAACGATTTGCGGTCCTTTGCGCATCGTTCGCGCACCAAGCAGATGGGATACGCGCTCGAGGATTTTCAGGGAAAACCCGTGATCGCCATCATTAACACGTGGAGTGATCTTGCGAACTGCCATGGCCATTTCCGAACCCGCGCCGAAGAAGTAAAGCGTGGTGTCTGGCAGGCGGGTGGGTTTCCGGTTGAATTGCCTGCGATGTCGATCACGGAAACCTACATGAAGCCGAGCCCGATGATGTATCGGAACTTTCTGGCGATGGAGACGGAGGAGTTGCTTCGCAGTCAGCCAATCGATGGCGCAATCCTGATGGGCGGTTGCGATAAGACAACACCGGCTTTGTTGATGGGCGCGATCAGCATGAATCTGCCCGCGATCTATCTACCCGCAGGTCCCATGCTGCGTGGGAATTGGAACGGGCAGGTGCTCGGCAGCGGCAGCGACGTTTGGAAATACTGGGCGGAAAAATGCGCCGGCAACATCAGCGAATGCGAGTGGTCGCAGATGGAAGACGGAATCGCGCGCAGCCCGGGACATTGCATGACAATGGGCACAGCGTCGACGATGACGGCGATTGCGGAAACGCTCGGCATGACGTTGGCTGGTGCTTCATCGATTCCCGCGATTGATGCAAACCATTCACGCATGGCTACCGCGTGCGGCAGGCGCATTGTCGAAATGGTCTGGGAAGATTTGAAGCCCCGTGACATCCTCTGCGAAAAGTCGTTTGCGAATGCTATCACTGTGGATATGGCGATCGGCGGCTCGACAAACGCAATTATTCATCTGATTGCGATAGCCGGCCGCGCCGGCATTCAATTGGAGCTGAACAGGTTTGACGAAATCTCGCGGCGTACGCCAATGATTGCCAACCTTCGTCCGTCCGGCGAGTATCTGATGGAGGATTTCTATTATGCAGGCGGTCTGCGCGCGTTGCTCAAACAGATCAGCGAGTTGCTTCATCTCGACTGTCTGACAGTCTCGGGTAACCCGCTCGGTGCGAGTATTGAGTCGGCGCACCTCGCAGATCCAGAAGTAATTAGATCGCTGAAGAACCCAGTCTCACCTTCAGGCGGCACCGCGATTCTTTACGGGAACCTTGCACCGAACGGCGCGGTGATCAAGCCTACGGCGGCGGAGCCTCGCCTCCTGCGGCACGCCGGACCGGCGATCGTTTTCAGAGATTACAACGATCTCGCGGCACGCATTGATGATGACCGTCTCAATGTTGATGAAAATTCTGTGTTGGTGTTGCAAAACGCGGGACCGCTTGGTGGTCCAGGCATGCCCGAGTGGGGCATGTTGCCGATACCGCGAAAACTTTTGAAGCAGGGCGTGCGCGATATGGTGCGAATCTCCGACGCGCGTATGAGTGGCACTGCGTACGGAACATGCGTTTTGCACGTCACGCCCGAATCGTTTATTGGTGGACCACTGGCACTCGTGCGCGATGGCGACCTGATCGAGCTGGACGTAGCCGCTCGGAAACTGAACCTGCGGGTTACAGAGGAGCAGTTGGCGAAACGTCGATCTGAGTGGCGACCAGAGCCGCGTCCGTATGAGCGCGGCTTCGGTGCATTGTACGCCGCGCATGTGACGCAAGCCGATCGGGGTTGCGATTTCGATTTTCTTGAAGCAGGGGCCGCCACTCCCGAGCCGGAGATTCATTGAAGATACAACCAAGCATCTTCAGGAAGTATTTAGTGACCTGTAACTATTTGATCGCCGCGGTCCTCGTACGACAGTAAAACTTTCATTCCCCAAACGCTGCCGATACTCACCTGAAACGAGAAATGCCTTGACCATTTCTGTCTGGCGGAAGTCGCCAGCAAATTCGTTCAGCTTATTCAGCCAGCAGTTGTATCCGCTAAGATCAGTATTTGGCTGGATCCTGCGGCTTTCGGCGCAAGTAACCAAAGTATTCCATCTCTACAAACGCAGCATTGTATCCCTCATTGTAAAAAGCATGGTCCTCGGCAATCAGGTATAACACCCGCGCTCGCCGCCTGCCTTTGCCACAATAATTCGCAACCGACCGTTTCCGGTCCCAACCGGTTTTCTGTTAAAGTCGTTGCTTCATTTTTCGGCAAGAGTAGCAGCTATTCAGGCCATTATAAGGACTTATGAGGTGTACCTCGCGGCTTAGAGTTTCAGCAATGTCGCTGAATGACCAACCGTCGATGTGATGAGGGCATCAAAACGGGGTCTCGAACGGTATGACAGGAAAATCAATTGATGCGAATTAATTTTATTAGACTTTTCAACGGCCTGGCGCTAAGCCTCTTGTTGACACTATATGCAGCAAATTGTCTAGGGCAGAACGCTTCCGGCAGCGACGTGGTCATGGTGCTCCCATTTGAGAACACCTCGAATCATCCTGAATACAACTGGGTCGGAGAGAGTTTTGCCGATTCGCTTGCTGACCTGCTTAACAAGCCTCCCTTACTTGTGGTATCCAGCGACGAACGCGAGCTCGCCTATCAGCGTCTTCGGCTACCGGAAACTGTTATCCCCTCCCGGGCAACCGCGATCAAACTGGCTCGGGAGGCCAAAGCGTCGCTAATCGTAGTTGGGACCTATTCCGTCATCCCTGCCGCGGACGATAGCAAGTCCGAGAATCCCAAACGGGAAAAGGACAAATCGTCCGCAGAAGCTTATGTCCAACTCACTGCGCGGGTGATCAAAGTTAACGAGGGTCGCACGCTCGGGCAGATGTTCGAGGGTGGCTGGGCAACACGCCAGTTTGACTTCGGGGGTCCTTTGACCGACCTACAAAAAATTCACGGCCGGCTCGCCTACCAAATACTTTACCAGCGCGACCCGGCACTTCCCTTCTCGCAAAATCAGTTGGTGCAGGAAGCGACCAAAGTACCGCAGCGGGCTTTTGAGCCGTATGTTAAAGGTGTGCTTCTGAGTGAACGTGATCCCAGGCGTGCCAACTACATGAAAAACGCCCTGCGGCTTTACGCCGATGCAAACGCCGGAGCAATCTATCCGCAAGCGGCCTTCGAGTTGGGACGTTTCCATATGCTCGAAGGAAAATGGAAAGACGCAACCGAAAACTTCACCAAGCTGCAGAAGAAAGACCCTCACTATGCGGAGGCCGCTTTTTACGCTGCACTTGGCTACACCAAGTTGGGCGATCTGGGCCATGCGCTGGCAACGATCGTTCCCCTTTCGTCAGATGTACCGCTCATTGGCATCTATAACAATGCCGGCGCGATTGCGTTGCAAGCGGCGCGAGAAGAGAAGAAAAACGATGAGCGCGCACGCCTGTTGGCCCAGGGAGCTTCTTTTCTGGCCCGTGCCGCTGAATCCTCTAACGACGATCCCCTGGTTCATTTTAATTACGCTCTGGCTCTGTTTCTGTCGGGCAAATACGCCGAGGCGGCCGATCAACTTAAACCGGTGATCACCGCCGACCCTAGAGATGGCCAGGCATATTTTGTGTATGCAAAGTCTTTGGAGAAGGTCGGTAAGACGGAAACCGCGAACGCGGCTGACGACCAGGCTCGACGCTGGCTACCAACCTATGCGAAATCGCAAACTGAATGGCAGAAATCGCAAACAGTTAATGCCATCTCCCCGCGTATGCGTGACGTCTTGAACCGCGACGACGTGGCTACCCTCGTAAAACCCGGAATTAATGCCATTAACGCCGGTTCGGGTGCGGAAGACCTGCTCGCGAAAGCGCGCGATCTTTACCAGGCTGGCCGTGACGAAGAGGCCCTGCCGGAGTTGCACCGCGTGGTAATGCTTGAACCAACTAACGCTGAGGCCTATCTGCTAAGCGGACGCATTAACCAACGTCGTGGTGATCAGGAAGCCGCAATAGCAGCCCTCAAAACTGCAATCTTTTGGGACCCAAAACTGATCGACGCCCATATTCTGCTTGGCAGGATCTTCCTCGAGCGAGGTGATCGTGGCGAGGCTACGAAGTACGCGACGAGTGCGATGACAATAGATTCCAATAACCAGGAAGCCATCGCGCTGCAGCGTCAGGTCACGATGGGCAAGAATTAAGAATTTAGCAGCTCGATTTGAGCTGTAGGCTGTAAGCTTCGCACAATCTCAAATTTGGAATTTCGTATAGATCAGTTTGGGGGCAATTCTCCTGTGGGAATTGCCTCATGTCGTTTGTAGTTTTACCTTTTGATTTAAAGTCACAATAGATGCGACCAATAGTCATTCTCGCCATCATTGCTCTCCTTACTGCGGTCGTCGCAATCGTGGTGGCAGCCCTGTCACGTCACAAAAAAGCAGGCACAGGGAATGTGAAGCTGATTGGCGAGATCGCAACGGTCGAAACTCACCTCGCACCAGAAGGTACTGTGATCGTCCGTGGAGAGTTGTGGCGCGCAAGATCCAGCGACGGTAACGTCATTTTATCCCACGCAAGAGTTCGCGTTGTCGGATTCAAAGATCTCCTGGCGCTAGTGGAACTTTGCGATTAGCGGATCCTTCGCCTGACGATCATTCGCTGCTCTAACTCGCTCCCTTAACATTCAATCCGATGTTAATTCCACAAACAGTTTTCTATGGCACGCAAGCTGCTCAAAGAAAACCGGCATGCACGGGAGACCAAAGTAAAGTCAAAACGTGCCCCCGCCGCCATCAAGCCTCTGAGCGCCGCCTGCCGCTGCGCCAGCCGCCCGCCGAGCTACCCTTCAGTGCTCCTTCCGAAACGTGAACCCAGTCAGTAATGACTGGGTTCTACCTCTTTTGGGCTTCCTTTTTTTCGGGGTGGTCCTAATTAGCGTGACCGTATGTGCTTCCTTTTGCATTTGTAAATTATGCAAAGTAATTAACAGCTCTCCCTACGACGAATCACCCCCGCTTTCCAAAAAACTTACCTCTGGCACAAAAGCTGCTCTAAACATAACCGGCATGCACGGGAGACCAAAGTAAAGTCAAAACGTGCCCCCGCCGCCAACTTTCCTCTGAGCGCCGCCTGCCGCTGCGCCAGCCGCCAGCCGAGCTACCCTTCAGTGCTTCCCCCCGACATTGGAACCCAGTCAGCAATGACTGGGTTCTCCCGCATTTAGGATTCAGTATTCCCCGGACCTTCGCATTTTGTTACTTGCATGCCTTCTTTCGTACCTTTGCCATAGATCTTCAGCTAGTCTCTTCTAAAAACTTCTTTCTATCCCCGGTCAAGCTGCGACGAATTTTGTCACTTTGACGGTGACGTTTTCTGTCTTTTGACTGCCTTTTTTGCTCGATATAAAGTAAGTTTTACGCGCTCAGTTGTCGGTAGAAAAAATATTTTTGCGAGTTTTCTGTTCCTTCGTTTTGCCCGTGTTTATGAGCCGATCATGGTGATCCTTTAGGTGACTAATCGGGCCTTTGATAAACTCGCGGCAATGGAGGACGTAGTTTCGACACCCTCCCAGGTCATTCCTGGAAGCGCGGAGCAATTGTCAGGATTCGCAACCCGGATTCGCTCTGAAGCGCCCTCACTCCGCGATTGCAGTACAGCAGTCGTTTCCGCCGCCCTTCTCATTTGCGCATTTCCAGATTTCAACCTCTGGCCGCTTGCGTGGATCGGCCTGGTGCCGTTGTCCTTGGTTGTGGCTCGCCGAGCGCAGCCGTGGCGCTGTTTTCTTTTGGGGTGGCTGTTCGGAACGGTTTTCTTTTACGGCTCTTGCGATTGGCTCACGTACTCGATGATCCACTTCGGTGGGATTTCCACCTTACTCGCGTTTGTAATGCTCCTTCCCGGAGCGGTCCTGCTCGGCGCCTTTCCCGCGGTCTTCGCACTTGGGCTCGCTCTCGCAATTCGCAAATGGGGAACAGCAGCCCTATTTTTCGGCCCACTGTTTTGGTGCGCGCTGGAGTGGGGAAGACTCGAAATTACCGGGCAACTCTGGAATGCCATCGGTTATTCCCAGGCGTACCATCCACGGCTGATTCAATCGGCGAGCTGGGGTGGTGTTTACGCGGTCGGTTTTCTGATCGTTTCCGTAAATGCCGCGGTTGCCTTCGCAGTTTTAAAACGCAGCCGCAGAGCTTTAGTGATTGCAGCAAGCGTGATCACGCTCTCAGCCGCTTTGATCTTCCTAGCCAATCGAACATCGCCCTTCCGACAATGGAGTATGAGAAACGAGGCAGAGATGACTGTGGTCGCTATCCAGCCAAACGTGCCAATGGAAATTGTTAAGTCGGCTGAGCAGATGCGCCAGCTTACTAGGCGCCACTTCGACATGAGTGAGTCCGCATTACGACAGCTCCCGGATGACAGAAGACCTCGATTAGTTATCTGGCCGGAGTCGCCCATGAACTTCGCTTACGGTGGCGACTCTCAGCTTCGTGAAATGATTGCCACTTTCGCGAAGGCAAACAACACTTCAGTGCTGCTGAATTCTCAGGAGGTTGCGCCCAACGATGGGATTTACAATTCGGCTCTGCTCATAAATCAAGAGGGTGGCCTCGTTGCTCAATATGATAAGATTCGCCTGCTGCCGTTTGGCGAATATGTTCCGCTTCCCCGATGGTTGCCGGGTGCGGGTTTGATAAGAGCGATAGTCGGGGACTTTACGCCCGGCACTAACTACGGGCTAATGCCTGTCGGAACAGTCCGGGCTGGAGTTTTCATCTGTATCGAGTCGGCATATCCCTCCATCGCGCGAAGGTTCACAGTCGAAGGAGCCGATGTGTTAATCAATATTTCGAACGATGGATATCTTGGGCCGACAGCAGTCATGCGGCAACATCTGGCGAATGCGGTTTTTCGCGCAGTTGAAAATGGCCGTCCACTACTCCGAGTCACAAACACGGGTATTACGGCCTTTATTGCTCCTGCGGGCGAGGTGCGAGATCCCACGCGCGGCTTTGAGCCGGACGTTAGGATTTGGACAATTGCGCGCAATGCTAGTGCGTCGACGTTTTATGCGGCTCACGGCGATCTATTTGCTGGCGGTTGTTCCCTCGTCAGCCTGTTGATTTTCACATTTTCTATATTTTCTATTAAGAGAAACGGGATTAAGGCACATAGTTAAGCTCTTCGCCGCAACCGGATTACGTATTCACTATTTGGAGGATCCATGATCGAGACTTTATCAATTCAGGATTTAAAAACCTCTTACGAAGAGCTGCGCACTCACGTCGAGCAACTCGGGAGGTTTCTTTGATGTCGCGACCAAGCGGGAAGAATTAAAGCAAATTGAGCATCAGGCATCGTCACCAGACTTTTGGAACGATCAAGCGGCCGCCCAGAAACTTTTGCAAAGGCGGACAGTCCTGGAGAAGAAGGTTCAGCGCCAGGAACAATTTGTATCTGAGATCGCGGACGCCGGCGTGCTTTTTGAGTTTGCCGAGGAAGATGAAGAATCTTTGACAGAACTTCGCACGCTTGTTGAACGCCTCGAGCACGAGATTAGCGTCGCAGAAACAGAAATGCTGCTTGGTGGCGACAACGATCAGCGGAACGCCATCTGCACCATTCATCCCGGAGCCGGAGGTACCGAATCCCAAGACTGGGCCGAGATGCTGTTGCGTATGTATCTCAAGTGGGCGGAGCAACGAGGCTTCAAAACAGAAATTATTGACTACCAGCCGGGGGAGGAAGCGGGACTGAAAGGAGTAACGTTCAGGGTGGAAGGCGAATACGCCTACGGCCTCCTGGCAGCTGAAGCCGGAGTACACCGGCTGGTCCGTATTTCTCCTTTTGATCAAGCCGCGCGACGTCACACTTCATTTGCATCGCTGTTTGTTTACCCGGAGATTGATGAAGACATTGAAGTGGAAATCAACGACAAGGACTTGCGCGTGGACACATATCGCGCCACCGGCGCCGGGGGTCAACACATTAACACCACTGATTCCGCGGTTCGCATCACACATATTCCCACGGGCATCGTCGTGCAATGCCAAAACCAACGGTCGCAACACCAAAACCGCGCCGTTGCCATGCAGGTTTTGAGATCGCGGCTATACGAACTCGAACTGGAAAAACGGAAGGCGGAGACTGCTGAGTTGGAAGCTAACAAGGCAGACATCTCTTTCGGATCGCAAATCAGGAGTTACGTACTCGCCCCTTACCAGCTAGTCAAGGATACGCGCACCAAGTTGGAACGGGGCAATGTGGACGCTGTGCTGGCGGGCGACATAGATGACTTTATTAAGGCATTTCTGCTCGCCAAGAAAGCGGCGTAGAACAGGACTGTAGAATATAAGTTTGAGCTGGCCCTTAGCGGGCCACAACAACTTAAAGGTTGAACTCTACACTGAATGAGTCTCTGGTAACTTAAATGGCCACCACCGAGTTTGAGGAGAAGCCTAGAATAATCACCCCGCGGAACACTCGCTGGAATGAGATTTTGGCGATTCTGATGCTAGCGGTGGGCCTGCTGCTCACGCTGTGTCTCGTCTCTGCCGCTTTTTATCCGAGCGATCCTTCATGGAATTCAGCAGGCCAGGCGGAAACGCGGAACTGGGCCGGAACCATCGGGGCGAATGTGGCAGCGGCTCTGTTTCAATCAATTGGGCTCGCAGCCTATCTGCTTCCTTGCTTGCTCCTGGCCGCAGCCTGGCGGCGCTTCAAGACAAGGACGTTTCGCGCTCCGTTTTCTCGTTTGATTGGTCTGGTACTTCTGACGCTGGCAGCGTCAGCCCTCCTCTCTATTTCAAACATACATCCGATTTTTGATTCAAGTGTCCAACCGGGCGGACTGGTGGGAACACTGATCTCGCGAGGTCTCGCGAGCGGCCTTAATATTGTTGGTGCAACTGTGCTTTTGATCGCAGTCGCCGCTACCGGATTGCTGTTGGCTACAAACTTTTCGTTTATCGGCCTCTACGAGAAACTCATCGGTCTCCTTGCCCAGCGCTCTGTTTCCTTTCGGACGATTCCAGTTCGTTTCAAGGCGTGGCGCGAAGCTCGGCGCAAACGTTCGCGCTTGCGCAAGGAACAGCGGCAGGCCCTCAAGGCGGAGCAGTTGGCTGCACGCAATGCGTTAAAGGGCTCGCTTGATTTAAGTCCGGAAGAACGTATCGCCCAGTTCATGAAAGATGATGGCTTCAATAGGATCAACGGCGAAAACATCAGGCTTGAAACAGCCGGGGCGCTACAAGCGACAACGATTCAGAGCTCTGCCGAACCAGCGCGCGCAGCCGCTGCTGTAGCTGCAGTTCAAGGAGCAACTGTAGTCAACAGTCCCTCTGGGCGCCGCTCGATCTTTCCCGGCTCACGAGGTGGAATGGCAGTCACTGACGAAGAGCCGGAAGTTGAAGAGATGGTCAAGGGGGCCTCGGTATTGCGCACGAAGGGCGAGGCGCCTGCCACCGGGAAACTTCCCTTCGACGCAGATCGCGCCCGCCGCGTCTCTTACACCGACTATTCCATGCCACCGCTGGAGTTTTTGAATGAGGCGCCGCCTCCTAGTGAACAGGCAGATGCGGAGCTACTTGGTTTGGCGACGCGTTTGGCTGAGAAGTGCAAAGAATTTAATGTCATGGGACAAATTAAGCATATCTGCCCAGGCCCAGTGGTAACCACTTATGAGTTCAAACCGGATCCTGGCGTCAAATACTCGCGTGTTGTTTCGCTGGTTGATGATCTCTGCCTGGCGCTGAAGGCCGAATCCATTCGCATCGATCGGATGCCAGGTAAACCCCACGTCGGCATCGAGGTGCCAAATCCGCGCCGCGAAACAATCTTCCTGCGAGAGGTCATTGAATCGCGCGCGTTTCGCGAATCGTCGTCTAAACTCACCATCGCGCTGGGTAAGACCATAGATGGACTCAACTACATTGCCGACTTAGCGAAGATGCCGCACCTGCTAATCGCTGGTACCACCGGCGCGGGTAAGTCTGTGGGCGTCAATGCACTAATAGTTTCCATTTTGTATCGAGCGCGACCGGATGAAGTTAAGTTTATTCTGATTGATCCCAAGCGGCTGGAGCTGGGACTCTACGAGGACATTCCTCATCTGGCTGCCCCCATTATCACCGATCCCAAGCTTGCTTCTCGTTCCTTAAAGTGGGCGGTCGCTGAGATGGAACGGCGCTACCGCGATCTCGCCGGCTGGGGCGTACGCAACATTGACGGTTACAACACCGAGATCATGCGGCGGAATCTCATCAAGGAATATGACGATAAAGGAGATCCGCACAAACCACTTCCTTATATCGTGATTATCATCGATGAGCTTGCCGATCTGATGATGACGTCGGGGCGCGAGGTTGAGGAGTCTATAACAAGATTGGCGCAAATGGCCCGCGCGGTGGGCATTCACCTGGTCCTGGCCACGCAGCGTCCTTCAGTTGATGTAATCACTGGCTTGATCAAGGCAAATTTCCCTTCACGCATCTCCTTCCGCGTTTCGTCCAAGGTCGATTCGCGCACTATTATCGATACGAACGGCGCCGAACATCTGCTCGGGCGCGGCGACATGCTGTTTCTGCCGCCAGGCACCTCGCGTCTGATTCGCGTTCACGGCGCCTACGTTGATGAGACTGAAATTGGACGTATCGTCAATCATTCCAAAGCTCAGGCTAAACCAGAGTACAACGAAACGATTACGCAATCGGAAGAAGAAGCGCTCGGCCTCGAAGAGACTGATGGCGAGCACGACGAGCTCTTTGAAGAGGCGCTGCGCATTTGCGTCGAAATGAAGCGGGCATCTACGTCCGTCCTGCAACGCCGGCTACGCATTGGTTACGGACGTGCGGCGGGGATTCTCGACATCATGGAGGGCGAAGGACTCATCGGCCAGGCCGACGGCTCGCGGCCGCGGCCGGTGCTGGGTCGCGCTTATGAAATGATCGCGCAGTGGGACGAAAGCGGCGACGTAGAATAATCATCTTCGCTCCTCGCGACCGATTCGAAACATTTTCCACGTGAACTGTGGAAAAATCTGTGGACAACGCCTTATAAAACATACGAACTTTTGAAATCATTAGACTTTTAGCGTCGTGCACACGCGAGCGGCAGAGTTACAAAGCCTTCACGAACACTTACTTGCATACGTGAAACAGAATCTCCCACCAGCAAGGCCTCAGGTGTTGTTGATTCCTTTGCTCATATTCGCTCTCGCTCTGTTTCCCGCAGCCTGCGCTACCCAACCTCCGCAGGCTCGACACGCTTCTTCAGAAGTTCAATTGAACCTCGAAGCACCAAAATCTAGTCGCGTTTCACTAATAAACATCAACACCGCCCCACCGCAAGAACTGGAAAAGCTACCCGGAGTAGGCAAGGTGATGGCTGAGCGAATCGTCGCCCATCGCGAGCAATACGGACCTTTCCGTCGCACTGAGCATATGATGATGGTGCGCGGCATTAGCGATCGGAAGTATCGGCAGATGCGGACAATGATTGTTGTCGAATGACCTGACTCGTCTCCGGCCCTCGCGGTACGCCCTACCGTGTTACAATTGATTACTGATCAGCAAAGCGGAACTAGAGGAGAACCTTGTGCCATATTCAGAGCTAATGATTCACCCAATGCGTGAGGAACTAACCCGGATTGGAGTTGAAGAATTGCGAACACCCGAAGAAGTGCAGGAAACGATTGAGGGTAGCAAAGGCACCGTGATGGTCGTTGTAAACTCGATTTGCGGCTGCGCAGCGGGAAAGGCAAGGCCGGGTATTGCACGGGCCCTGCAACACAGTGTGCGGCCAGACAAAGTTGGGACTGTGTTCGCAGGTGCCGATATTGAAGCTACCGAAAAAGCCAGAAGCTACTTCACCGGCTACGAGCCATCTTCTCCTTCTATCGCCCTGTTGAAGGACGGCAAACTGGTGTGGATGCTGGAGCGCCGCCAAATCGAGGGCAAGGATGCGACCGAGGTTGCCAATGAACTAACACAAGCCTTTGATCAGTATTGCGCGAAGGCTGAGGTAACCTCAAACTAAGAAATTCCAGCCACAAATCGACACGGATAAATCAGATCTGCAACTGGCTTCGGCGTGAATGTTTGCATCGTACTGTGTTTCCCGTTTCTATCCGAACGTTTCCAGCCGGGTGAAACTGTGAGTATCTGTTGCTGTTCTGGCTTAGTGAATCTCTTTCGACAATCTTGCCGGACCCAGCACGCTCGCAAACTCGGAATGTGCCAGCACTACCTCGGGTGATTGCTGCATTGCTGCAAAGTATTTCCTCTGAAATTCACTGCCCGACGCAGAGGGAGTGAGAAGGATGCTTGCCTGGCGAATCAAAGCCAGAGCCGTAGCCTCCCTGGGCGTCTCCTTCGTCGCCAAAAGTTCATCCATCTCAACAATGAGTTCAGAGAGCTGCCGGAGCCAGGCAAACCAGGGGTCGTTCATTACTAGTTGCAGGAATTCATAGCTGTTGCCGATTTTGCCGCGCGCGCGTTCATAACCCTCGCGCTCAAAGTCGAGCAGCGTCTTGTGTAGACGCAATAAGACTGTCCGCACCTCAAAGAGTTGCTGACGCGTGATTTCAGTTAGCTCATTGTCCAAAGTCATTTCTTCTCCTGCCTTCAAGGCAGAACGATGTAAAGCAAATTATTAGTTTGCGGCTGCCGGGAGCTCAGTGTCCACCCAAACTAGCCGTTTGAGTTACACAGTATCGTCTCGATGATTTTATCGGCATCGATGTGCCTGCGATGAAAGACTGCAGCCGGCGCCTTCAAGTTGTAGATCCGGGTTCGCTGATTCAGCTCCGCAACTTTCTCTCGAAACTCGCTCAAGCTTCTTTCCCATTCCGGCTCAGAAGGAGACTTTCCGCCTTTGCCAAAGAGTCCCCAGGCTCGCTGCAATTTTATCCGCGACGCTTCGAACTCAGCATCAATATCCTTGCGCTCCTCAATCCACGCCGGAGCGAAACCGGCATTGCGCAATAATCGATGCACCATTCTGAGATCCGGATCCTCAAAAGGATTCTCTTGCAGGTCAAGCGGCTCACCTTTGCCCGGCAAGTCGTCAAACTCGCCGTTCTCAATGGCTTCCCTCAGCCTTTTCTCTGTAAGCGACTCCAGCCTGTTCATTGGCCACCCTCGATCTTTTAAAGCTCCGCGCTCGCTCTCATTTGAGAACGTTAATACAGAACAGTTAGTTTCACTCAGGTCTGCGGCAGACGGTCACTCACCTGCTAATTCGCTATGCTATGATCTGCCTGCATGCTGCCCCCTTTCAGCCTCGAAACTCCGATCGAAGAGCTATACAAACATCGGCTTGCCCGCTTCGGCCAAACTCTTTCGCATAAACTCGCCCTGGAGCTCGCCAGCCACTCCGGCAAGAAAGACTACCGCAGCACGACTATCGACGATCTGCTGAACTACCTGCCGATGCGTTACGAAGACCGCTCGAATCCGGCGCGCATAAGAGACCTGACTGACGGCCTGGAAGCGTCACTCGAACTAGTTGTCAAGATCGCCGGGGCCTTTCAGGTGAAGAACCGCCGCTCCTATGGACGCTCAAGTCTTTTCATATTCGAAATCACCGCAACTGATCCGGAAAGAACCGGCCGTCCGATAGTTGTTTGGTGGTTCGTTTCAGGAGCGCATGCACACGACATTATCGATTATTACAAAAAGCGTTTCACAAGAGGCGCCCGGTTCGTAACGTTTGGCAGGTGGGAATGGGACAAGCGTCGCGCCACTTTCGCGTTGAAGCTGAACAAGCCCGCGGATGAACTCGAGATGCTGCCAGCTGCAGCGGGGCAGGAGATCGCGCTCCTTGAGAAAGCCCGGGAGAATAAGACCAATGAAGCGATCGGACTCGACACCGTTGATAGCGGCGATCCCGCGCTTGCCGTAATCCATACCGGCCGTCGCGTTCCTATATATCGAAAGCTCGGTGACTTTAGCTCGAAACGCGTGCGCGAGATCATCCATGCTGTGCTCGCGTTGTTGCCCGACTCTGCGTTTTCCGAAACCTTACCGGCGGATCTATGCCAGCGGCAAAAACTTATTGCCCGCGCCGCGGCAGTGCGCCAAATTCACTTCCCTTCAGAAGATACGCCGCTCACGCTCTACGATCAGGCGAGAAGTCCTGCTCATCTTCGGCTAATCTTTGAGGATTTTTTCTGGGTGTCCTTCGGGATTAGCCTGAAACGCGGCAAACGAAACAGGGAAACCAAGGGCACTTTGATAAAACTTGATCAGGCGACCAAGCTGAGAATCGGTTCCGTGCTGCCGTTCAAGTTAACTGATGCCCAACGCCGCGTAGTCAAAGAAATATTTAGAGACTTGAAATCAGACGCACCGATGAATCGCCTCCTGCAAGGCGACGTCGGCAGCGGCAAGACCATCGTTGCGCTGATCGCGATGCTGGCCACGATGGAGAACGGTTATCAGACCGCGCTGATGGCGCCCACTGAAATTCTTGCCGAACAACACGCACGCAACATCAAGCGGCTGCTGGCAAAGGCGCCGTATCGCGTGGAACTACTGACCGGGTCACTGAGAGCCGCTGAGAAAAGAAAACTCCAATTGGAACTATCCGCGGGCGAGATTCATGCCTGCATTGGCACTCATGCGATCATCCAGGATGCTGTTTCGTTCAAAAACCTCGGCCTGGCAGTGATTGATGAACAACACCGCTTTGGTGTGATGCAACGGGCGGAGTTGCGCCGTCGAGGCCTCAACCCGGACGTGCTGGTAATGACCGCAACGCCCATTCCGCGCTCGCTCACTATGACTATCTACGGAGATCTCGACGTTTCGGTCATCGACGAAATGCCGCCCGGCCGAACGCCCATAGAGACGCGTGTGTTTGGCGAGGAGCAGCGGCCGGAGGTGAAAGAACTGATCTCGCGCGAAGTGCGCGCCGGCCGCCAGGTTTACGTCGTTTATCCTCTCGTTGAAGAGTCGGAGAAGATGGATTTGAAAGACGCTGCGCAAAGATATGAGTATCTCCGCGACAAAGTTTTCCCAAAGTCTTCTGTCGGACTCGTGCATGGAAAAATGAAGACGGCTGACAAGGAAGAAGTAATGCGGCGTTTTGTTGCTGGCGAGATTCAGATACTTGTTTCTACAACAGTCATCGAGGTTGGGGTAGATGTCCCGAATGCTTCGGTAATGATCGTCGAACACGCTGAACGATTCGGTCTCTCCCAGCTTCACCAGTTGCGAGGTCGTGTTGGTCGGGGCGCTGAAAAAAGTTACTGCGTGCTGCTTACGTCAGATAAAAAGACGAGTGTGGCAAATGAGAGGCTCGGCATCATGGCCAGGACTAATGACGGCTTTGTGATCGCCGAGAAAGACCTTGAGTTACGCGGTCCGGGCGAACTTCTGGGCACCAAACAGTCCGGGCTGCCAGAGTTTCGGGTGGCAAACCTGGTTCGCGATCAGCAGTTTCTGGAGGGTGCGCGCAAAGAAGCAGAGTTCTATCTGGCAAAAGGCGAAAAGTCACCTGAAACGTCGAAGATGATTCAACGGGTGAAGGCAGACGCGCGCTTTGGCTTGGCGACGGTGGGATGAAAATCATTATCGACCGAAACATTTCGCTCCTATGGAGCTCCAAGTATCGGGCTCCGATACGAAGTCTATAAACATCCGGCTCCTCCGGAGCTAGCAGGTCATTGGGTTCGGAACAAGCCGCGCTCTGTAATCTGCACGATCTGCGGACAAGGCTTTAGTCCAGTTTTAATTTTGCGAATCATCGCCGGAAAATATCGCGGACGAAATCTAAAGAGCCCGCCATCACTTGAGGTGCGGCCGACGTCGGATCGTCTTCGCGAAACTCTCTTTAACGTCATCGCACCGCGAATCGAAGGCGCGCGCTTTCTCGATCTTTGTGCCGGCTCAGGAGCAGTGGGAATTGAAGCACTATCCCGCGGGGCAAGTCATGCCACCTTTGTCGATCGCTCGCATAGAATGTGTTCGTTAATCAGATCCAATCTCGATCTTTGTCGCATTGAGGAAGCCGAGAGTGAGGTAGTGCAATCTGAAGGTCATGACTACCTGCGGTGCACAATCGGGAAACTGCGTCGTAGCTTTAACCCCTGGGATATTGTCTTCTTCGATCCACCTTACGCCGCCGACTATCTTCCGGTTCTCGATGCGTTCGGCGCAAATGCGTCAACTCTATTGACCGAGACCGGTTTAGTGATTGTCGAACACCATCATAAAAGCCCATTGTCAGATGAAGTTGGCAGCCTTCTCCGAACCAGAGTTTTGAAGCAGGGCGACTCCGCCTTGAGTTTTTATGGCCTACAGGCTAACGGGAAACGGTCAAACCCGGAAGTTCGCGGCGGCTCCGCCGTTTGATGTGCGGTGGTGGCTATGCCCCACCGTTCCAGCTTCTTTAGAGATACGGGGCTATGCCCCAAACATTGCCGCAGCCCCGGGGATTTCAGCGGGGCTTACGGTGGGGCGCAGCCAGCACCACACATCTGAGGGCTTAGCCCAAGATCATATTGACTGACTTTGCTCGCCGGAGCTGCCCCAGTTTCTTCCCGTTCGCTGCTTCACATAATCGTTGTTAGAATCCCTTCATGCTCGTTCTTGGAATCGAAACTTCTTGCGACGAAACCGCCGCGGCTATTGTGCGCGACGGCCGTGAGATTGTTTCGTCCGTTATTGCATCTCAAATCGAAACGCATAAGCGTTTCGGCGGGGTTGTCCCTGAACTCGCCTCCCGCGAGCACCTCGACAAGATAGTTCCCATTGTTGAAGAGGCCTTCGAACGCGCCGGAATGCAAACGAATGAGATAGACGGCATTGCGGTCACTGTCGGTCCGGGACTCGTCGGTTCGTTATTGGTGGGAGTGTCATATGCGAAAGCGATGGCCTTCGCGTTGCAGAAGCCGCTGGTTGGAGTGAATCATATTGAGGGCCACGTCTATTCTGTGGCTTTTGATAATCCGCCGGTTGAGTATCCGGCTATGGCCCTGATTGTTTCCGGCGGGCACAGCAATTTGTTCTTGGTTCCCGCGCCAGGCAAATACAAAGTACTCGCGCGCACTCGTGACGATGCAGCGGGCGAGGCGTTCGACAAGGTGGCCAAGATGATCGGACTCGGCTATCCCGGCGGCCCGATTATCGAGAGACTCGCGCGCGACGGTAATCCGAGGGCGGTCAAGTTTTCCCTGCCACGAATGGGCGATGGTTCAGCGGACTTTAGTTTTAGCGGCTTGAAGACCGCTGTCACCAAACATGTGCGTCAAACCGGACTGCAGCCTTTGGCAAACGGCGAACAACCCTCGCAGGCGATTAAGGATCTGGCGGCCAGTTTTCAGAGCGTCGTGGTGCGTTCTTTGGTGGGAACGACAGAGCGCCTGGCTGAAGATTATCAGCCGAAGACGTTGATTGTTGCCGGTGGCGTCGCCTGCAATGGCGCGCTTCGAGAAGCGTCGCGGCAAGCGGCAAAGCATTTGGGGATTCCTGTTTATTTCCCCTCTCCACACCTTTCTACTGACAATGCGGCGATGATCGCGGCGGCAGGAACAGTGAAACTACAGGCAGGCGAACGCGCAGGCTTTGATCTGAATGCTGACGTGACGCTTCGTTTGCAGAATATTGATCTGGAAGAAGACATCCTGCGTCACGCTGGAGTCAGATATAGGCTATGAGAGCTGGGAGGTGGGGCGACTTGCTCGGCGAGCCAAAGGAACTGGATGAACCAACACTTCTCTTTCATACTGTCCTCACGATTTAAGTGCCTCAGAGGAAAAGGAGCCTCCATTGAGTGAAAATCTCGAGCGTCAATATGATGAGGTGGTGAGTTACATCGACGGATACAGGCTGTTCGAAGGTCGCATTATCAATCGCCTCAATCCGATTCGCTCACCGATGAGATCTATTAAGTTAATGGTGCAGTTTCCCAAGTTATTGATGGAAATCAACCCACTAAGCGGTAAGAACTCCGACTTCAACAAAACCACAATCGCGGACTACGCCACAGATGAGGAAAAAAGAACTGACTACTTCAATATCGCTGTGAGCGACTATTGGACTGACACTCTTAGCACCAGTCTACAAAAAACGTTTAGTGGGGTTGACTTCTCCAAGTTAAGGAAAATACACGATACACGGAAAACGGGGCTGGAACGATATAACCTCAGGCAATTAACCGGTATTGTGCTGGCCGCGGGCACGTTGGTGCTGAGATCAGTTCCAAAGCGTGTAGCTGAAGATACCCTGGGGATCCCTTATGACAGATTCGAAGCTAATGTTTTTTGGGTAACCATGTTTCTAACCGCATACGCTTTGCTGATATTGCTTCCGGCCTGGATGAAATTTTACAAAGCCAAAACCACCCATCGCTATGTCGGTCACGTTCTTGAATACACTGCCATCAAGGACGAACATTAAGCCTCAATTTCAGGCGCTCCGACCCTCTTGTTGGGTGTTCCCCACGGGCAGTTCTGATATCAGGTGCACCGCTCACTACTGGTTGGTCTCGGCACGCGAGACCGGATGGGCCTTATCAACCCTCGATGACGCTCATCGCGCTCACCGCCTTTTTCTCGTAGGCGGCAATCGTGGCGATATTGCGTCTCTCCAGTTCCGTTAACTGAAAATCAGTGAAGTCGGGGTTGGCCTTGTACCAGGCGAAGCTTTCGAAGTATGTCTGAAACCACGGCTCTTTGGTGAAGACTTTGCCGCGTCGAGCGTAAATTTCCTGCCGCATCTTGACGGCATCTTCGATGAATAGACCCTCAAGCAGACTTCGCGGGATCGGCTTGAGCCCAAGATCATCATGGATTTTCTTTTCGTAAGCGACAATTGTTTCCACGTTCTGCTTGTCCGGTCCTGACAATTCGTCATCTTTGAAGTTCTCGTTAGGCCGATACCAGGGTTGGCTAAAGAAATACTGCGAGAGCCAGGGAGCTTGAAACTGGCGGCCGTGGCGGGCGTAAACCTCGTTCCGCAGCAGACGCAGCTCATTGAGGCTCAAGCCGTGGAGCATCTGCTCGGAAATCAACTTGTTCTCAAATAGCTCCATATCGCCGGGCGCCAGGGCAAGCTTGCGCGACTTCTTTTGCGCCGCTTCAATCGTCACTAGGTTTTTCTGCTCGAGCGCGGAAAGCTTGCCGGAATCGTAGTTATCGCTCGGTTTGTACCAGTAACGCTCGTCAAAATATTGCTGCAGCCATTCTTCGCTGAACCGTTTGCCGTGAATGGCCTCAACCTCCGCTCGCAGCACACGCCACTCAGCGCCACTGTGAAGCCCCAGCTTCTTTGTCGTAAGCGCGCGAGATCGCCAATAGCGCATATCTCCGGGTTGGACGAACTCATGCTTGCTCGCTTCCGCGTCGCGAATGAGATCCAGGTTCCGATTCTCAGTTGCGCTGAGCATCGAGTTCTGAAAGTCGTGGTTCGGTTTGTACCAATCCTGTGCGGTTAGGAAAGTCGCAATCTCCCCGTCTTTGAAGATGCGGCCATGCCGGCCGAAAACAATGCCGCGCATTAGCTTCAAATCCTCAAGCGGAATAGCGCCAAGGTCAGTTGGCTTAAGCGCGTTCTTCGAAAAATCAAAGTTTTGCCAGCGCTGCATGCTGTCCTGCGCCTGAACCGTTATTAAAAGGCTGAAGAGGAGGATGGCGACAAGACCCAGGCGCAGGTGGAGACGGGGGAAGTAATACATGGGTTGACTCCGTTTGCAGATCAGAACTGTAAGGGGCAGGTTTATTCCTGCCGGTGTCTAAACTCCGGTTTAGCCGAAAATGTCGCGAACCTTGTCGACCAGACCCTTATCTTCAAGATCCTTGTTCTCAACTATAGCGAGCTGTTCGAGAAGTTTTCGTTGTTCCCGCGTCAGGGAAGTCGGCGTAACGACGCTAACTGATACAAACAGATCACCGCGGCCGCGTCCTCCAAGTACGGGCATCCCTTTGCCCTTGATGCGAAAAACGGTTCCGGTCTGCGTGCCAGTTGGGATTTTGATCTTCTCTTCCCCTTCCATCGTGCCGATGAAAACATCCGCGCCCAACGCTGCTTGCGCGAAGGTCAGTGGCAGCGAAGCGTAGAGATTACTTCCCTGCCGCTCAAACCGCTCATGCTCGGCCAAATGGATCACGACGTAAAGATCACCTGATGGGCCGCCCTGCGTGCCGGCTTCTCCTTCACCCTGCACACGCAATCGGGAGCCGGTCTCTACTCCCGCCGGGATCTTCACTTCCATCTGCTTCTCGCGCTCGATGCGACCTGCACCGCGACAGTCTGAACATGGATTCTTTATCACGCGACCGGCCCCGCGACAGGGTTGGCAGGTTCGCGCCACCGAAAAGAACCCTTGCTGATAACGCACCTGGCCGGTACCACCGCAGTTGCTACAATTCTCAGGCTGTGTACCGGGAGCCGCGCCTTTACCTTTACAGGTCTCACAAGTCTCGAGACGAGGAATGCGCAACTGCGCAGTCATCCCCTGATAGGCTTCTTCGAGCGTTATCTCGAGGTCGTATCGCAGGTCAGCGCCGCGTTGCGCTGCCGAGCGGCGCCCTCCGGTACGACCGCCGCCAAAAACATCGCTAAACCCAAAAAGGTCGCCCAGGATATCTTCAATACCACCAAAGCCAGGCGCCCCCCAGGTTTGCCCCGCGCCACTGGAAACGCCGGCATGACCAAAGCGATCGTAGCGCTGACGCTGAACAGAATCAGCGAGGACGCTATAAGCCTCGCTCAGTTCTTTAAACTTTTCCTCGGCGCTCGGATCATTTTGATTCTTGTCCGGGTGATAACGCTGAGCCAATGCGCGGTATGCACTTTTTAGCTCCTGGTCTGTAGCTGTGCGGGTGACACCCAACACTTCGTAATAATCTCGTTTACTCATCAATACTTTCCTAAAATCCTCTCGTTGTTAATTTTAGACTTAAAACTTTGTAAATTCACCTGGCACTTCCGAGCCTACCGACGAAGAATCACTGGCAGGGTTCATCATCACGGAAGTAAGTTGTGCGGCGACCCGCTCCAGTGCGTTAAGAGCCTTGTTAACCGCGTCGAGGCCTTGGGCGCTGCCGGCAGCTTCAGCCTCCTTGAATACGCGACCCGCCATCTCCTGATCATTTGGCGAAAGGAGATCGCCAAATTTGCCGAACGACTTTTGCGTATTACGCAGCAGCGATTCCAGCTTGTTACGTAAGATGACAATCTCCTTAGTGATGCGGTCGGATTCGGCAAAGCCCTGAGCGTCTTCTATGAGTTGGCCAATTTCGTCAGGCGCAAGACCGGAGGTTGGAGTAATACGCATTTGCTGCTCGCGGCCAGTCGCTTTATCCTGGGCCGAGACCGAGACAATTCCACTGGCGTCAACTTCGAACGAAACGTCGATCTGAGGAACACCGCGCGGGCTGGGCGGAATACCCACTAGCTCAAATTTCCCGAGAGAACGATTGCCTTCCGCCACTTCGCGCTCACCCTGCAAAATATGAATCTCTACCGACGTCTGATTATCAACGACGGTGGTGAATGTCAGGCTATTCCGCAGGGGAATAGTGGAATTTCGATCGATAATCTTAGTAAACAATCCACCACGCGTTTCCAGTCCGAGACTTAACGGCAAAACATCGAGGAGCACAATATCCTTGACTTCCCCGGTCAACACTCCGCCCTGAATCGCTGCGCCCATTGCCACAACTTCGTCGGGATTGATTTCCGCAGAAGGCTTCTTGCCGAAGATCCGCTCGACAGTGCGTTCGACAATCGGCGAGCGAGTCTGCCCACCCACCAAAATCACCTTATCGATGTCGGCGGGCTGCAGCTTGGCATCCTCGAGCGCTTTGCGACACGGCTCAACAGTCTGCTCGATCAAATCTACGATCAGGCCCTCAAACTGGGTCCGGTTCAAGGCCTTATTGAAGTGCTTAGGTCCAGTCGTGTCGGCTGCGATGAAGGGAAGATTGATATTGGTTTCTGTCGAGGACGAAAGCTCGCATTTTGCTCGCTCAGCCACTTCTTTTAACCGCTGGAGCGCCAGCCGATCCTTGCGCAGGTCAATGCCGGTGTCCGCAAAGAACTGATCGGCCATCCAGTTCATGATCCTCTCATCGAGATCTTCACCGCCAAGGAATGTATTCCCGGATGTGGAAAGCACTTCGAAGACACCCTCGCTTATCTCCAAGATCGAAATGTCAAACGTGCCACCGCCAAGGTCGTACACCGCGATGCGCTCAACATCTTCCTTTCCCAGGCCGTATGCCAGGGCGGCAGCCGTTGGCTCGTTGATGATTCTTTCGATCGTCAGTCCGGCAATTTTTCCCGCGTCTTTAGTTGCCTGGCGCTGTGTGTCATCGAAGTAAGCCGGGACAGTGATGATGGCGTCGGTCACCGGTTCCCCCAGAAAATCTTCCGCCGCCGCCTTCAGACGCTGCAGTACTATTCCCGACAACTCGGGCGGGCTATAGCTGCGGCTCTGGACGCGCACACGGGCGTCGCCGTTTGGAGAATCGACAATCTCAAACGCTGAGGTCTCGCGCATTCGCTGTACTTGGGGAGAGTTGTATTTGCGCCCGATAAGCCGCTTCACTGCATAGACGGTGTTGACGGCATTAGTCACCGCCTGGCGTTTTGCAATTTGCCCGACCAGGCGCTCGCCCTTGTCGGTGAAACCCACCACACTGGGCGTGGTCCGGCCGCCTTCCTTGTTCGGCACAATCTGCACCGCGCCGCCTTCCAGGACTGCAACGCAGCAGTTTGTGGTGCCTAAATCTATACCGATCGCTTTCCCCATTTTGGAATTAGACTCCTAGCGTGTGCGCATGTTAGGAGCACTGAGAATCATTTCTTTACAGCCACCTTCACCAGTGATGGACGAATCAACTTATCGCCCAACCTGAAACCACGCACGATTTCCTGGATTACGGTATCAGGTTCATAGTCATCGCTCGGCTCGGTGACAACCGCTTCATGGAGATGCGGATCAAAATGTTCTCCCTCGGCCGGAACTGGCTTGACCCCCAGAGCATCAAGCACACCATTAAGCTGCTTATAAATCAGATCGACGCCGCTGAGGAAATGCCGAAACTCATCCGATTCGCTAGCTTCAACCGATGCTTCAGTCTCCAAAGCCCTCTTTAAATTATCCAGCACCGGCAACAGCTTCGCCGCAATATCAACAACCACGCGATTGTAGGTTTCAGAGCGCTCACGCTCCATTCTTTTGCGGTAGTTCTCGAAATCTGCCTGGCGGCGAGCCAGACTATCCCTTAGCTCTTTTACTTCACTCTCCAGTCGTTTCAACTCCGCCCTGGTAGCAACTAGTTCCGCAACCTCGGGACCGCCGGCGGGGGTTAGTCCACTTTCTCCGGAGCCATCAGCTTGAGGGGAAGGCTGGATAGATTGATCGTCCGGCTCCAACTCTTCCTGCTGGAGTGCTGTGGCTTCGTTGTCGGAGGTAATCTGAGGGGTCAACTCCTGATCGTCATCTGACTCGTCAGAAGGGCCTGAATTAGATGCGGCGCCGGGTTTGGTTTTAGTGTCCGCATCCGGAAAGTTGATTGGAATGCGTTTCGACTTATCACTTTTTTTATCAGGAGCCATTAAACAGTGTCGATTCTCTCAAGGTTTGGAAGGGCACAACTCCGCGGGGCATTTACATCACTGTCGGGCCGGCGTCAGCCGCGCGCTTCTTCATTCAAGCGGCGCTCAATGAGCCGCGCCATGTAGTTTACCATAGCCATGATGCGGGAATATTCAATCCTCATCGGGCCAACGACACCTAGCGTGCCCAGGTGTTCGTTTGAACCAAGGCGGTAAGGGGCGGTGATTAGAGTGCAGTTGCGAAAGGAAGAGATGGGGTGTTCCCTGCCAATAACAACATGCACCTCTCCCCGCATTGCAGGCTGCTCGCGAGACAGACACTCATTCAAAATCTTAATCAAGCGTGACTTCTCTTCAAAAGTGCGAAACAACTCGCGCATCCGGTCAACGTCAACAAAATCCGGTTTACTGAGGATGTTCGAGGCGCCATCGACGTAAACGTCTCCGCCAGCCGACTCCTCACCTTCCAGGCTCATATCACAAAGCAGAATGGCATTCCTGAGCAAGCGATCGTAAAGCGCCTTCTCCTCTCTCATCATTTCGAGAATCTCAGCTCGAATGGTCAGCAAGCTCTTTCCGCCAAAGTCTGTGTTCAGGTAACGTGCTGTTTGCTCAAGCTCGTCTTCTGTAATTTTATCTTCCAGGCGGATGATTTTATTGTGAACGATGTTAGAGGTCGTCACCAGAACAACCAGGATTCGCTTGTCCGGAAGCTGAACAAATTCGATGTGACTTAGGCGGTTTTCGGCAAGTGAGGGTGAAACCACGATGCCCACGTTCTCGGAAAGCTCTGAGAGGGCGTGGGACATCTTCTCCATGATGCGATCAGAAGAAGTGGCTGAATCAACTCCGCTGGAAGTGAACACTCTATCGATTGCCCGGACATCAGCGCGAGAGAGACGAGCTTCTTCGAGGATATTGTCGACATAGAAGCGGTAACCTTGATCGGTGGGCACCCGGCCCGCCGACGTGTGTGGCTGTTCGACAAATCCGGCTTCCTCGAGTTCTCCCATGACATTCCTGATCGTGGCTGAACTCCAGCCTGGACTGTTGGAGAATCGATCCGCAAGCACGAGTGAACCCACCGCGTCGCCAGTGACGAGGTGTTCCTTAATCACGGCAGCAAGGACGGCCTGCGCGCGAGCGTCGAGACTATTCTCTTCCGCGGATTGGAGGGTTGGATTACGACGGGCCATCAAGTTTTCTGGTAAAGCCTATTTCCTTTGTACTACCCAAGGATCTGACATTTTAAAGTCAGAAGAACTACCAAGCTCAGTTAAACCTTGCCTTCGCGCAGTATAAAGGAATCATTTGTCGCCCTGCAAACATCCGGATAGAAGAGACGCGCGCCGTGGTCGGAGGCATAATCCAAACTCCTGCAAAGATTTAACTGAACAACCTTCGTAATATGGATCGCCGGTTTACGTGCTTCAGACGAAGTCGCTCCCAGAGTCAAAATTCGGCGTCCGGCCAGAGATGGCTTTCCCGGAAGTGTCCGCTTCGGCCCCTAAATTTGCGGTTTTTTCTGAGGTTTTTGGGCGCCTCCCCGGATCAATTGACGCTCGGCAAGAGTTCTCCGTAATATGACGCCGTAACCGAAGGCTTTTCAGCACCCAAACCCCTCGGGTCTAACAGCCGGAGCGAGAGTCAGAAGGTTCCTGCCTCTTCCTGCATCGGGACCAAACATTTGAACCGCGATTAGGCGAAGCGAGTTGTCAGGAGTATTGGGCAATGACTGAGGTGAAAAAGTTTTTTGCTGACGCCTTTCACCACCTGGGCAGCAGTCGTGGCATACCCGTGATTGACGTGCGATTTTATCCGTACGCCGGGTTACGCCATACGATCAGGTTGCGTTCAGGGCAAGTCTACGTGCGTTTAGCCGACATTTGTAAGGACAGCCCGCCTGAAGTTATGCGCGCATTGGCGTTTGTGCTGGTCGCCAGATTGCTAGGGAAAAAAGTCCCCCCTGTTCACGAGCGAACTTATCGCGACTACTCCTTAACACCGGAAGTGATGCGCTCGTCAGACATCGCGCGCCGCAGGCGCGGACGGAAGATGATTTCCAGCGCGCAGGGAAGCGTCTATGACCTCGACAAGATGTTTTCCAAACTGAATCGCAGATACTTCGATTCCAGTCTCGAGAGGCCGGCGCTTACCTGGTCACAACGGAAAACACGAAGCATACTCGGTCATCATGATCGCGTGTATGAGACGATCACGATCAGCAAGTCGCTTGACTCAACTCAGGTTCCTGAATGGTTCGTGGAGTATATTCTTTACCACGAGATGCTTCATATTAAGCATGCGGCGCGGATGATCAATGGACGCCGCTATTACCACACCTCGGCATTCCGCCTTGATGAACGCCGCTTCGCCAGGTATGAAGAGGCGCAGCGCTGGCTGGAGCAGGTCGCGCGCCACCGTCGCGTTCCGCGGACTCGCGCCGCCTAGTAATAAGCCGATATCGATATTTGGAACCTTTCCAGCACCAGGGCGTTAACACAATCGAGGTAGGTGGGCTCCTCAAAAAAGGCGGCTAATTAGTGGCGAACTTCTCGCCCCTGGTGAAGCCGCCTTTTTATGTCAAGTGGCAGCCGCGATTTACAGGTGGGCAGGTTTTGCGCTTCGGGAATGTGGCACAGCTCTATTAGGCAATTTCAGCGTATTGATGCAGAACCGTGCGCGGTAGCGCCGGATGCTAAAGTCAACTTTGGCGTACTGATGCAGAACCGTGCGCGGTAGCGCCGGATGCTAAAGTCAACTTCAAACTTTTGCCCAGTGGCGGCATCCGCACAAGCGAAGGCTGGAAATTAATAGGTGCTGCCTGTAACAAGTCTCTTCCGCCAATCCTCGTATAATCACTACGCCAAAGTTGCCTTTAGCATCCGGCGCTACCCGCGCTCGGTTCTGCATCACTACGCCAAAGTTGCCTTTAGCATCCGGCGCTACCGCGCTCGGTTCTCATGGCGTGCGTTGAAGT
>JBKOZZ010000110.1:0-6381 GCA_046726155.1 Acidobacteriota bacterium | reverse complement strand
GGGCATGACCTGGTGGGACAACGAGAGCGATGGCGACAAGATGTATCCAAAGCAGCAACACAATCCGTCCCAGGAGGAGGAACGAGAAAAGCTGAACCGCAACCCTGAGGGCGCCAGCGTGCGCGGTTTGTGGTCCGAGCTTGAGTTCCTGGCGGGCACCGGCACTCCCGAGTTTAATTCCCAGTTGAAGAACACACAGTTTGGCGACTTCCATAGTCACGGCTGGTTGTTTCGCAAAGTTTTCAAACGCGATCGGAAAGGCAACCTCCTGGACGCGCAGGGTAATCTCGTCTCGCCTGATGATCCGGAGAAGTTTAAGAAGGCGGTTCATCTAAACGATATTCATCTCGAGAAGGGAATGCATTGCGTCGACTGCCATTTTCGCCAGGACGCGCACGGTGACGGTAATCTCTATAACGAGCCGCGCGCCGCGATCGAGATTAGTTGCGAAGACTGTCATGGCTCGATCCGCAGCCGCGCGAACTTGTTTACTTCCGGGCCCGCCGCCGCGCCGGCTACCGGACAGGCAGCCGAGCGGCGCAGATCACAAAACCAGCCGCCGGCAGGACAGGAGCTGACGCGATTTCGCGTGCGGGACGAAACAGGCACGAAAATCCCGCTCTTCCAAAAAATAACGCGCGACCGGAAGAAGAAGGATGAAAGCGGCAAAGACATCGAGCTGAAAACCGGCGACATCATTCAGAATTCGATGGTTGTGCCCGGGCGCTGGTGGCGCGTGATTCAAACGCTCGACACGATCACTCCAGGCAGTCGTGACTACAGCGAGAAGTCGCGCTATTCGAAGACAATTCGCAAGGACAACGCGAGTTGGGGTGATGTGCCTGCAAACGACAAGGAGCTGGCGCACAGCGACACGGAGATGACGTGTGTCGCCTGCCATTCGTCCTGGGTGACGAGTTGTTTCGGGTGCCACCTGTCGATGCAGGCGAATCGGAAGATGCCTAACCGGCACAACGAGGGGGGCGATTCGCGCAACTTCACGCAATACAATTTCCAGGTTTTGCGCGACGATATTTTTATGTTGGGCCGCGACGGCACAGTTACTGGTAATCGCGTTGCTCCGGTCCGTTCTTCTTCCGCAGTGCTGGTCAGCTCACAGAATCAAAACCGCGAATGGATCTATTCGCAGCAACAGACCACGTCTGCGGAAGGATTTGCGGGACAGGCTTTCAACACGCACGTTCCCCATACCGTTCGGGCAACTGAAACGAAGGCCTGCACTGACTGCCATGTGTCGGCAAAGAACGACAACAACGCATGGCTCGCGCAACTGCTCTTGCAAGGCACAAACTTCGTTAACTTCATGGGTCGCTACGTGTACGTGGCCGCCGCCGCCGCGCTGGAGGTTGTCGTAGCAACCGAACACACCGAACCGCAAGCGGTCTTTGGCAGCTCGCTCCATAAGATTGCTTATCCTGACAACTACGAAAAGTTTGTTAAAGACGGGAGTGAAATAAAGACCGCCTACGAACACGTGGGCAATCCGCGCGTGTTGCAAGTGCAATTGCGCGGCGAGTATGCCTACGTTGCCGCGGGTGAGGGAGGCTTGCGTGTTTACGACGTGGCGCAGATCGATCAAAAGGGATTTTCCGAACGGATAACTACCGCACCGGTCTCGCGTTTTGGCCAGAAGTTCTGGGTCAAAACAAAATATGCAACCGCGGTTGCAGCGCCCACGACGCTGGCAGTCGATCCGGCTCGCTGGCGGCTAAAGAGCGATGGCGCCATGATCGATCCCGCCAGTGCCAGTAAGTTAAGCCATGCCCGCAAAGAGCTATTGAATGAAGAGCAACCCATCCATCCGCTTTATGCCTATCTCTACGTCGTTGACAAGTATGAAGGGCTGATTCTGGTTAATGCGGCCACTCTGCTCGACGGCGATCCGCTGAACAATTATCTGAAGCGCGCGCTGGATCCGGCAAAGTATCCCAACCGCGCCTTCAATCCCGGTGGCGCGCTCACTGATGCGAACAACATCACGATCGCCGGCCACTATGCATACGTAACCACCGCGCATGGACTGGTAGTGGTTGATATCGACGACCCGCTGAACCCGCGAATAGTCGGGCAGATCAGCGCCCCGGAGCTCCGCAATCCGCGCTCGATTGCAGTCCAGTTTCGCTATGGGTTTATTGTGGACGATCAAGGAATGAAAGTGTTGGATCTTACATCGCCTGAGCGAGTTCGTGTGATTTCAGCCGCATTCGTTGCGCTCGCCGATGCCCACGATGTCTACGTGGCTCGCACTTACGCCTATGTTGCAAACGGCAAAGAGGGAATTGCGATCATCGATGTGGAGCAACCGGAAAAACCGCGGCTCGAGCAAATGTATAACGCGGACGGCAAACTCAACGATGCGCATCAGGTGAAGGTTGCGATGACCAACGCAAGTCTGTTTGGTTACGTGGCTGACGGCAGGAACGGTCTTCGGATACTGCAACTGACATCGCCCGAGACGATGCCGGAGTACGCCGGGTTTAGTCCGCGACCGAAGCCGGTATTGATTGCGACCTTTAAGACCAAAGGCGAGGCGCTGGCGATTTCGAAACCGCTTGATCGGGATCGTGCGGCGGATGAAAGCGGAAATCAAGTTTCAGTGTTTGGGCGTCGCGGCGCCCGGCCCTTCAATTTTGATGAGATCATGCGCATGCTGCGTACGAATGATGGCCAAGGTGATTGGTTCACGGTGACTGACGCACCGCAAACTCCGCCAAAAAACTAGCCAGAAAAATTAGCCACAGATCCACACGGATAAAAGCGGATAAGACGAAAGAGGCCTGAGCAATCCTTCAGGGAGTTAAGAGTTCAAGCTTTGGCTTGCTGCTTGCCAACCACAACCTGAAGGTTGAACTCTGAACTACTTGAAGCGCTGATCGGTGTTCATCCGTGTAAATCTGTGGCCGCTTTTCTTTCACCGCGGCAGCCGCCTTCGCTATACTCCACGACATGATTGGCAGCCCACTCGCCCGCCTCAACAAAGCCGTCGTTGAGTTCACGACAGGAAGACATGATCCCAACGCACACTTGCCACAAGCGCGTCCCCCAGAAGGCTACCGTATCTTGTCTCAATTTCTGCCGCCGGAGGAGACGGCGGGTTGGCTGGATCTGATCGAGTCAAGAAGCGATCTCTTCAAACCGGTGGCCGCCAAGGCAGGCATGAGCCTGCCTTACAACGTCCTGGACGGCTTCAAGATCGACGAGTATTTCCCTGAGCTTCGCGAATTCGCAGCGGGACCGCTACTGAGAGTTACGGAAGGGACATTTGGCGTCCAGCTCGAACTCATGGCAGATCCCAAACGAGCATTCCGCATTCAGTGTTATCGCTCCAGGCATGAAGGTTTCAAGTGGCATCTGGACGGCGGGCTCTACAGTGCGCTCCTCACCCTTGTGAACACCAACGAAGGCGCGACTGAAGTTCTCTCGCCGGAATGGAGTCGCGTGTTGTTCCCGGTGCCGTATCTGCTTTTCCCATTCGCGCGACTCCTGGAGTTCGCGAAGCCGAAACCGATCGTCGCCGGCCCGGGAGATCTACTGGTGATCAAGGGCGGCGAAGTTCTGCATCGGGGAGTTACTACAAAGGAGAACGGAGAACGGCTGGTGTTCGTCGCCACCTACAACCCCGTCGGCACCAAGCCTACGCCGATGTGGGACTGGTTCGCGCGCAAGCTGAACTACTAGCACAAGATAATTAGCCACAGATGGACACGGATAAACGCGGATCGGAATTTTCACCAGTATGGTTGATGCTATTCGACTAAAATCAGCTCAGGGTTGGGAAGGTGGGCTTGCCCCCGCTGTCTTGCTTGAGTGGGATTTCTTCCGGATCCGCATTTATCCGTGTCCATCTGTGGCTGATTTTTCCCCGTCTCACATCATTCGTTCGCGGAGTTTTCGCAGCAGTTCTTTTGCCTCTTCGGGCGACAGCTTCTCCGGATCGACATCGCGGATTTCTTCAACCACTTTTTGATTCGCTAAATCAAAGAGGGAAGCCTGGGCCACCGCTTTTCTGCGTCCGGCGCGTCGCGCGGCTGCCTCCAGGGCCTCGGCCGGTCCGCCTTGTTCGACAAACTCAACTTTGTCTGACTGGCTTACACCGGCGCTTTGCGCTGCAGCCCACACCTCCGCAATCCTGATGGCAGACTGCGCGGCAATCGCATCTTCTTCAGCAAACACATCCAATTCATAACGCTCCAGTCGCGCCAACACTTCACGTGCATTTGCGAGCACGGCCGGAGGCAGTCCAGCCAGGCGCGCGACCTGGATTCCGTAAGACTTCGAAGCGCGACCACGCTCGAGCCGGTGCAGAAAAACGACTTCGCCTTCTCGCTCCGCCGCAGTGATCTGGTAGTTCTGTGCGCCGGGGAGTCGTTCGGCGAGTTCCGTAAGTTCGTGATAGTGAGTGGCGAACAGTGTCTTTGCCGCATGTTCCGGCGAATCGTGAAGATATTCGGCGACGGCCCAGGCGATGGAAAGCCCGTCAAAGGTTGCCGTGCCGCGTCCAATTTCATCGAGCAACACGAGCGAGCGCGGCGTGGAGCTATGGAGAATCGCGGCAGTCTCGGTCATCTCCACCATGAAGGTGCTGCGCCCGCGAGTCAGATCGTCTGAAGCGCCCACGCGCGTCCAAACACGATCAAGCAGCGGCAGACGCGCCTTCTCGGCCGGAACGAAACTACCCATCTGGGCCAGGATACAAATGATTGCCGTTTGCCGCAGCACCGTGCTCTTACCGCCCATGTTTGGTCCGGTTATGATCAGTAACCGGTCAGTCGAGTTGTTGAGATAGACGCTGTTGGGGACAAAAGGATCTTCATTGAAGACTTCAATCACCGGATGCCTGCCCTGAACTATTTCGATTTCGTCACCATCGTGAATGGAGGGTTTGACAAAACGTCGCCGCGCTGCGGTTTCCCCGAGCGAGGCGAGGGCGTCGAGGGTTGCTAACGCGCGAGCAGTCGCCTGAATGCGTTTTGCTTCCGCGGCAACCTGACGGCATATGTCAGCGAAGAGCGCGTTTTCAATTTCGATGATGCGTTCTTCGGCGCCTAATACTTTCTTCTCCCAATCGCGCAATTCCGGCGTGGTGAAACGTTCAGCGCTGGTAAGCGTTTGTCTTCGCTCATACTCGGCGGGCACGCGCGTCGCGTTTCCCTTCGAAACCTCAATGAAATAGCCAAAGACGTTGTTGAATTTGATGCGCAGGTTGTTGATCCCGCTTCGCGTTCGTTCCGTGGCTTCCAGCGTGGCGATTATCTGTTTGGCATTGCGGCTAATGGAGCGCAGCTCATCCAGCTCCGTTGAATAACCCGCGCGAATCGTGTCGCCCTCGCTGATTTTTGCCGGCGGCTCGTCGCTGATAGCCTTGACCAGCAAAGCGCAAATCTCCGGCACCTCATCGGAGCTCTCAGACAAGACCTGCAACAGCGACGACTGCATCGTTGTCAGGTTTTCGCGAACCGCCGGTACCTGATACAGCGAGCGCAGGATTGCATTCAAATCCCGCGGCGTCGCCGATCCGAAACTGATGCGGCCGATTAAACGTTCAAGATCGGAAACTTCCTTGAGCGAAGAACGCAGCTTATCTCTGGTTATTTGCGAAGCCACCAAATCCTGTACTGCCGCGAGCCTTGCTTCAACTTCGCCTCGCTTCACGCAGGGCCTCAGCAACCACGACCGCAGCAGACGCGCGCCCATCCCCGTTACAGTCTCATCGATAACACTCAAGAGCGTTCGCCCACTGGCGCCGCTCAGTGATTCCACCAACTCCAGGTTGCGGACGGTTACGTTGTCGAGTACGAGATGATCCTGCGGTTCAAAATAGGTCAGACTGGTTATGTGAGCCGCTGCCGCTCGCTGTGTCTCTTGCGCATAACGCAGGCACGCGCCGGCTGCGCGCACCGCTTCGTCCTTCCGTTCAATGCCATAGCCTTCGAGCGATCGCGTCCCAAAGTGATTGAGTAAGAGCTCGGCACAGTCTTTTTTCTGCCAGAGCCAATCTTCAAGCGGCGTGAAGGCGGCGTCGATAAACTGATTGTTGCGGGAGTCACCTGGAGAGTGGTAACGCAAACTGTTAGTTTGCGACGCGTCGCTATCAGTCAAGCCGGCAGCCTCCTGGTCGTGCCGCAAACTATCAAGCACCCCAGCCGGGCTGCCCGGCCGCGGACCCCGCACAGTTTGTGTTACGTCACCGAGCGGCAGCGGAGCTGTTTGTGGTTTTGGCGAAAGTCCGGCCTTTATTAATGGAGCCAGCGAAACGGGGAACAGCAACTCGCGCGGCGCATACGACTCGAGGTCGGCGCGAATCTTTTCCCACGCATCCGGGCCGCTTTCCTGCGTGGCGCGAAACTCTCCCGTGGAAAT
>JBKOZZ010000109.1:0-15466 GCA_046726155.1 Acidobacteriota bacterium | reverse complement strand
GGCAAGTCTCCGACTTGCCGGCGACCTTTCTAAAATTCTTTAAGGTCTCCGACCTTTGAGACTCCGGTCAAAGACCGGAAAACTGGGGTACGGTCTTCGGTAAGTCGGAGACTTACCGCGCATCGGAGGTCAAAGACTTCTGGCCGCTTCACCCAACCTTTCCTGAGCAAGTTCGGTGCGCGGACCGATCTATCCCGAAGGACACCCACCCGCTACCGCGAGCAAGGTGGTACTGACCTAATGACACGGCAACGCGGAGTAATTACACAGTCTCCGTAGCGACCGGATGTAACACGCAACATCCGCCGAAGCATTTCGGGACAAGTTAGCGGCTGCGTGTTGAGTGGAAGCATCCGGTCGCTACCGCTTACGGTTCTGCATCGCTGCCACACCGCCTCGTGCAGGGCCGCATCTTGCAGTTGTAACCATTCTACGGATGACGGTGTCTTATCAATCGGGAGGCTAATACGGCCCTCCATTCGGAAATTCAAATCAACCAGGAGTAAGGAATAAAAATGAGAAAATTAGGAAAGATTAAGACGCTGACTATCGCCTCCCTGTCGGCCGTTGCCTTAGCCGCGCCGATTGCCTTTGCGCAATCAACCAGCACTAATCAGGACACGCAGCAAGTCAAACGTGGCGAAGGCCATGGGCCTGGCAAAGGCTGGGGCCAGCGTGGTGATCGAGAAGGACGTGGAGGCCGCGGTTGGGGCGGCGAGCGCGGTGGTCGCATGGGCGGGATGATGTTCCAAGGCCTTGATCTGACTGACGATCAGAAAGCCAAGATGAAGGAAATCAGCCAGAGTTTTCGTGAGCGTACACAGTCGCTGCATCAGCAGCTCAGTGCCAAGCGGCAGGAGTTGCGTCAGGCTACCGAGGGCGGTACGTTCAACGAAGCGTTAGCCACCCAAAAACTGCAAGAGTCAGCCAGCCTGCAGGCGAAACTGATGGGCGAGCAGTTTAGAATGCGGCAGCAGATGCTTGCGGTGCTGACGCCGGAACAGAAAACACAACTGGAACAGAAGCGCGCTGAGTTTAAGGCTAAGAGGGCTAATCACGGCGAGCAGAAAGTTCAGTAACACAGGTCAGAAAAGCCGGCCTGTAGCTGGCAGCCGGGTGGCGGGTTCAGTAAGATGAGTCCGCCATCCAACAAATCTAAAAACTTCGGCGAGGGGCGGCTTCCTGTCGCACGGTCACGAACAGGATTCAGACATGGAGTTGGCGCGTGCCGCGCGCGAAGGCGATGAGTCTGCCTTCGAGGAGATTATGCGCCGGTACGGCCCGCGGGTCTTCCGGTTTGCCGGCAAATTCTTTCGGCAGCGCAGTCTTGTCGAGGAAGCGGCGCAAGAGGTTTTTTTGAAAGCGTTCACTGAATTGGGAAGTTACGAGGGACGCGGTTCAATGGAGGGTTGGCTGACGCGCATTACCACCAATACCTGTCTCAACCTGCTCCGCAGTTCGAAGCGTCGTCCGGAACTGACAGTATCTGATTTGACTGAGGACGAAACCAACTGGCTGGATAATAAATTGACTTCGGCAGCTACAGAACAACACCAATCCAGCGAGCGTAGTCTGGTAGCCTCAGACCTGGCCGGGCGCGTATTGCAAACCATGGCGCCTGACGACCAGTTGGTTTTAATGTTGATTGATGGTGAAGATGCTTCAATTAAGGATGTCGTGGAGATGACCGGCTGGTCGGAATCGAAAGTGAAGGTACAGGCGTTCCGCGCGCGTCGCCGGATGCGTGAAGCCGTTGAAAAACTGTTGGCACGCAAGCAGGGCGGCAGTAAGAGCTTAACAAGCTCGAGGAGTTGAGATGAGAGACCAACACATCATCAGTCGAATAGAGAACACGCCATTCGCGAGTTTAAGCCAGGACGATCTGCTCGCGATTCAGGTTCATACTGAGCATTGCTCAGATTGCCTACGGGCATTCCAGGCAGCGCAGATTTCAGCGCTCTTGCTAAAGGAGCGCGCTGCTGAGGAGTTTGAGCCATCGCCTTTCTTTCACACCAGCGTATTGGCAACTCTTCGAGAGCGGCAGGCAGTGAATGACTCCTGGGCCTGGAGCCGGCTTTGGCGGGCCGCGGGCGCGCTCGCGTCATCGATGGTGGCGACCGTCGCCGCCCTCGCGGTTTTAACTTTCGTTATTCCCGGAGAGGTTCCTTCCGCCAACCAACAAGTGAGTTCTTTTTATAATGGTTATTCGGCAGAAGAAGTTTTGCTTAATCAAAACGAACAACCTGACGAGCCGGCTACCGATGCCCAGGTGCTGAATACGATCTACGAAGAAGAAGAAGCGGTGAGGTAGAGTATGGACATCACCAACAAAAGCAAATGGCAAGTTCGAGCGGCGGCACTAGTGATATTCCTGCTGGGCATTACGGCCGGCGCGCTCGCTTTGAACGCCTACCAGCGCTTGGGCAGAACCAGCGCCGAAGAATCTCGACAAGCTCGCTTCGGACGCATGCTTGATAGGCTTCAGCTCACTGCCGACCAAAAAACCCAGGTGCATCAAATCCTGGGCGAAACAAGGCAGCAGCTGCAGATGCTTAGAAAAGAATCAGAGCCACGCGTCAATGAGATTCGCCGGCAAACTGACGAGCGATTACAGAAGGTGCTGACGCCCGATCAATGGAAGCAGTTTCAGCAGGAACGAGATAAGATGCGAGGTCACGATCGGCGCGGCAGAGAAAACTGGTCCGGGACCCCGGGGAACTGATAATTGCAGACCGATCAGGTAAACGAAAACCAGCGATTCCAATAACCACGTGCTGACAAAGGAAAGCATAACGACGGCTGAAACATGCCGCTCCTTCGCCGCAACCGTGAATCGAATCTGACGGATGCGGCGCCGATCCATGCGTTCAACGGTGAAACTGGCGCCTTCATAATCAACAATATCTCCCTGTTGCAGCAGACGGCCGGATTGCGAAAGCAGGAAACCAGCCAGCGTTGTGTAACCCGCATTTTCCGGCAGACGTAAGTCAAGCTGGCGGTTTGCATCTCTCACAGTAAGCATTCCGCTTAGCAGATAAGTGCCCTGCGCTTCTTTCACAATTTGTGCACGGACTTCGTCATCGTATTCATCATCGATCTCGCCGACAATTTCTTCCAGCAAATCTTCAAGCGTAATAATTCCTTCCACGCCGCCGTGTTCATCCACTACAAAAGCCAGATGAGTTCGTGAGGCTTGCATCTGCTTCAACACGCCACCGAGTCTCGCGGTGGCGGGAATGAAAACGGGGGGATGAAGCAACTCTTCCAAATTGAATTCGCGACGTTGTGGTTGCTCGAGGTATGGCTCCAGATCTCTGCGATGCACGACACCGACCACTTCATCAACACGGCCACGATACACAGGCAAGCGCGAATAACCCAAACTGCGGAAGGCGGATTTTGCTTCTTCCAGTGTCGCCGTGACAGGCAAAGCCGCAACGGCCGTACGGGGAATCATTGCCTCGCGCACTTCCGCGCCGGAGAAATCAAACACTCTATTAATTAGCTTTTGTTCCTCCGGCTCGACATGCCCGCTCTGGCGCGACACGTTTACGAGTTGGCGCAGCTCTTCAGCAGTGTAAATCGAGCCGTGTTCGGACGTGGGATGTAGACCGACAAGACGAACCGTGCGAGTGCCTGCCCAGTCAAGCAAACGGATCGGGTAATAAAACACCCGATGGAAAATCTCCATCGGTAGAGAAATTGCCAGCGCGGTCTTTTCAGCGAGCTCAAGCGCCAGTGTCTTCGGCGCCAATTCGCCAATGACGATGTGAAGGAAAGTGATGACGCTAAATGCGATGGCAAAGGCGATTGTCTCGAGCACCGTTTCCGAGACACGGCCTTTAAGAGGCGCTTCGAGTAGATGCGCCACGACCGGTTCACCAATCCAACCAAGCGCCAGCGAGGCGAGTGTGATACCGAGTTGCGTGGCCGAGATGTAGGCATTGAGATTCTCAAGCAAACGCATCAGCCGCTGCGCGCGTTTATCTCCCGCATCCGCGAGCGTGGCAATTCGCGAACGTCGCACACCAACCAGCGAAAACTCGGAAGCGACAAAAAAACCGTTAGCTAAAACGAGCAGGATTACGAGGAAAATGTTCAGCACGGAAAGCATTGCTCATGATAGATGGCCGAAGTTTGGAGAAGCAAGTATGTTTGAGAAACCGCGGTGGGTCAGTTTGATGTCCGATAAGCTTTTAGCTTGTCGCTGAGTCACGACACTTTTAACGACGCTGACCCACTACATGAGAAACGGCACACTTGGCTTAATCCCGGCGGCCCTTGCGTAATTAACACCCCAGGCTTTGGCCTGGTTTTTTTGGTCAGTTCAGTTCATCAGTGGTATCCAGATAACCAACAATGCAGTCACGAATGAGCCTGTAGGAGCGTTCATAAACAACGCTACCCTGGCTAAACGGATCGGCAATCTCGACGCCGCGTTGCTGGGGATCAAACGCGCCCAGCAGGCTGATGCGGTTAGGTGAAATCCCATATTCACTTATGAGCATGTCCGCATGATTCCGTTCCATTACAAGGAAGCGATTGATTGATTCGAGCGGGAGCTGGCGAACCCACGTGGGAGACTCTTTCGGAGGCGGTGTGTTGTGCTGCAAGCACGTTGTCGAAGTTTCCTGCAGCTGAGGCGCATCTGAAAAATCGAGGATTCCGGCAGAATAGACGACTATTCCAAGAGATCGTTTCTTAGCCTCGGCAACGAAGATCGCGTGAGCCATCACACTACGACACCTATTCGCGGTGCATATGAGTGCAACTGAGGCCATGATCAAACGATTAAATCCCTAATTCTTTTTTGGTTCCGCCGGCACCGGATCAAGGAGATCAGTCACAACCTTCCATCTGGCGCCTTTCAGGACGTTGTACTGCTCTTTCCAGATGCGATAGTAGTTGCCGCTCTCAACCTTCTCCGTCGTTTTCAGCGTGGTATCCCTTTTCGAGAGCTGATAAGTACCGTAGCTATAACCGAGATCGCCTGAGTGAGATACGTCGGCAAAGACGGGTTCCCAAATCCAAACGGCGCTTGCCGGCAGAGCGGCGACAGCGTCTGCTTTGCCGGCAATCGGCGGCTGGCCATTACGAAATAGACACACTTCACCGCTGCATACTCTTCAAAAGCTTTCTGTGGCCCGCGGGCTGCCGAGGCAGCGGAGAACTCGCGTTCACGAGCGAGCAGCGCATTTATATCTGGCTTAATATCCCTAATCGGACTCGGACCGATGCCACCGACACTCTTCATTTCGTAATAATTGTTTGGCAGTTGCCACGGCGTTGCCGCTCTATCGGGCTGCGGATTAGAGATGCCGAGATCAATCACAAACTTCCACGATCTATCTTGTTGTCTTTTCCATACAGTCAGGAAGTTTCCCCAAGCTACTGCTTTGGCGTCATGAATGTCAGCCTTGTATTCCCATGGCCCGGTGGTGTAACCCATGTCTCCGCCCACTGATATGTCCGCGGCTGTTGGATACCAGGTCAACAAGGGTCGCTTCTCAGATGGGGGAACTGGATGTTCAGTCATCCATTGTTTGCCGTTTACCGGAGTCGGCCGAAACAGTATGCCGTCATCCGCGATGAACGCCATGAACGCGGGGCGTATACCCTGGTCTTCTGACATTTTCGCAAAGGCGCGCTCCGTATCAATCATCGATTGCAACGCGGACGTATTAGATTGGGAGGCTGGAGTGGTTCGAGTGTTTTGTGCAAAGCAAAGCGTCACAAACCCGAACACAAGCAACATGCAAATAGACTTTTTCATACCAGATTCCCTGTGGCTATCAGTAGTTCGGCATTGAGAATTGCAGCGCCGGCGGCGCCTCTTATGGTGTTATGGCTGAGCGCGACAAAACGATAATCAAGCACGTTGTCGGGTCGAATACGGCCTATGGTTACACTCATGCCATTTCCCGCGTCGCGATCCAGACGCGGCTGGGGACGATCAAATTCTTCGCGCAAAACAATTGGCCGCTCGGGTGCAGAATGAAGCTGCAGTTTCTGTGGCAACGACGTGAACGAGGCGAGGGCGTCGCGTACTTCGTCAATCGCTGCCGGATGAAGCAATTTCACTCGCACTGCCGCCAGATGGCCATCAGAAACATTTACGCGGTGGCATTGAGCACTTACGTTTATCGGCGCGTCGTCAATCGTGTCGACGTTGAATTTTCCCAGAATCTTTAGAGTCTCCTGTTCGATCTTCTCTTCTTCGCCTTCGATGAAAGGCAACACGTTATCGCTGATTGCTAGTGAAGCAACGCCCGGATAGCCCGCCCCCGACAACGCCTGCATGGTAGTGGCAACAACACTGCTCAAGCCGAATTTTGCCTGAAGCGGAGCCAACGCCAGCGCCAGCATGATGGTTGAGCAATTTGGATTGGTGACTATGTATCCTTGTTGCGCGGCGCCGTTCTTTCGTTGCTCGTCAAGCAAGCCGAGGTGTTCGGAGTTCACTTCAGGAATCAACAGCGGAACATTGCTGTCCATCCGAAAAGCTGAAGAATTACTAATTACTGGAAAACCTGCGTTCACA
The DNA here is from genome assembly GCA_046726155.1 of Acidobacteriota bacterium. Lineage (GTDB taxonomy): Bacteria > Acidobacteriota > Blastocatellia > Pyrinomonadales > Pyrinomonadaceae > PSRF01. The sequence goes on along the minus strand of JBKOZZ010000109.1, from coordinate 8,925 downwards.
AATGCGCCTTCACTCGAGCGCGCGATGTCACCCGGCAAACTCGAAAAGATCAATTCACAGTCGAGCGGCGGCTCAGGGGCCGCGACCATCATGGATTTCACAAATGACGGCATCTCCCCCGCCAAACGCCACGTGCAGGCCTCTTGAAAAGTTTTTCCCTGTGAACGATCAGAAGCCGCCAACGCAGTGATCTCAAACTGCGGATGGTTTTCCAGCAACTGAATGAAGCGCTGCCCAACCATGCCCGTAGCGCCAAGTATTCCTACTCGAAATCTCTTAGTCATTTGGTTGTTCGGTGTCATGAGGTCAGTACCACCTCGCGGTAGCGGGTGGGTCTCCTTCGAGATAGATCGGTCAGCGCACTATCATCCTGTTGATCATCTAACTTCTCCATCAAGAACCCACCCGCTACCGCAAGGTGGTACCGACCTCATGACATCGCAGCGAGAATCATCAACTGGTCGCTACCGCTCGCGGTTCTGATTGATCGGAGCCATCGACCCTAAGTTACCTTTCAAAGCTCCCAGGGCCAAGCCCATTCGCTTAACACCTTCCGCAAGCACCGGCAAATCAGCGCAAAACGAAACGCGCAAGTAACCCTCGCCTTCGCTGCCGAAAGCATTGCCCGGAACGGTCACCACGCCAGATTCCAACATTGCCTCAGCCACCTCAACAGACGATCCATAACGACTGACGTCGACCATCGTGTAGAACGCCCCGTCTGGCGCGACACAATGTAGACCGGCTTCACGAATAAGCGCCAACAGATGAGCGCGCCGTTCCCGGAAGATGCAGCGGTGTTGAGTGACCGCTTCTTCAGCTTCAGTCGTCCAGGCAGATAGGCCGGCTTTCTGAGAAATGGTCGATGCGCAGGTTGTGACGTAACCATGAAGGACAAGAGCGCTCCTGATCACGTCCTTCTCTCCACATATCCAACCGAGACGCCACCCCGTCATGCTCATCGATTTCGACAGTCCACTGATGACAATCGTTCGCGGGTAAAACTCGGAGATTGAAGGTGGTCGCTCCGGTGAGTAGTAAAGTTCGCGATAGATTTCATCACTGATGATGTAAGCGCCCGGGGCATTCTCGGTAACGACACTCGCAATCTTGCCTAGATCATCTTTCGTCAGCGTCCGACCGGTCGGGTTTGAAGGGCTCGTGCAGAAGACGACCTTCGTCCTGAAGTTGATGCGCCGGCTAAAGTCTTCGAGATTGAAGCCAAAATCGTTTGTTGCCGGCAAGCGGTAAAACACAGGAAGGCCGCCCGCCATTTTGGTAATAGTTGGGTAGGCGACAAAGCCCGGATCGGGAATCAATACCTCATCACCTTCCTCAACCAGCGTCAGCAGTGCCAGGTAAAGCGCCTCCTGCGAACCTGCTGTGATAACCACATCATCCGCAGACAATTTCAGGTGCGGATAGTCTCCCGCAACGAGTTCACGGAGGGCAGGCAATCCGGCCTGCAAGGTATAGCCGTTCCGCTCCTCCTCGATCACGCGAACGGCGGCCCGACGAATGACGTCCGGTGTTGGCAAGTCAGGCTCACCAAGTCCCAGACTGATGCAGCCCGGCCCGGCACGATCCGAGATCTTACGAATCACACTCTTTTCGATACCGCGCAGACGTTTGGGTGGAGTAAAGCTCACCGCAGATAGTCTTCCAGTTGCACCGCTCGCTCAGTTTTCTCGTCGCGGTATTTCACTATTACCGGAGCATAGAGCGAGAGTCCCCAGGCTTGCCCACGCTCGCCGCGCACGCTGCGAGAACCGGGAACAACAACGGCCCCCGCCGGAATTTCCAACGGCGCATCAGGCGTTCGTTGGTAAGTTTTTTCGCGCGCCAGGTCGTAAACCGGAGTCGAGCCGGTCAGAATTGTTCCCGCGGCCAGCACCGCCCGCTCGCGAACTATCGTTCCCTCATAAACTCCGCAGCCGCCGCCCACCAGCACATCGTCTTCGATAACTACGGGCACCGCGCCGATGGGTTCGAGTACACCACCAATCTGCGCCGCCGCCGACAGGTGGACGCGCTTGCCAATTTGCGCGCACGACCCGACCAGCGCGTGGCTATCAATCATGGTGCCTTCGTCGACATACGCCCCCGCGTTAACATACATCGGCGGCATGCAAACTACGCCGCGGGCGACATAAGCGCCGTCGCGTATGCTCGAGCCTCCCGGCACGATGCGCACATTCTCTGCTACTGTGGTGGGCCGCAACGGATAAGTGTCTTTATCGAAGAAACGCAGCGGCGACGCTCCAGACATGTCAGCCAGTTGGCCCATGCGAAATCCGAGCAGGATTCCCTGCTTCACCCATGCATTGACGCTCCAGCTTCCATCCGTTTGGCGTTCGGCGGCTCGTACCTCACCGCGATTCAATTGGGTCTTGAACTCGTCAAAAAGCGCTCTGTCTGTAACGGTAAACTCGCTCCCGCTTCGTGCTGCAAGCTTTTCAATCTCTTCACGTAGTGGCATGGGCTGCTTCTTTCAATAAATCAAGCTCAGACAGCACTTCCCTCAAGCGCGTGCGACTCTTCTCCTCTATTGGCACGAGCGGCAGGCGATAGTTTTCTCCTATCAAGTTCATCATGGACAGGCCGGCCTTGACCGGCCCCGGACTCGACTCGATAAAGTTAACCTCCATTAGCGGCAACAGGCGGTAATGAAGTTCGCGAGCTTCATGCCATTTTTCTGTGAGTGCAAGGTCCACCATGCGAGCCATCAACTCCGGCGCTTCATTTGATGCAACCGAGATCAGCCCGTCAGCGCCCAGGGCAATCATCGGAAAAGTTAGTGCATCGTCGCCCGAGAGTACGCGGAAATCCTCGGGCCGGCCGCGCAGAATTTCCATGATCTGTGACAAATCTCCAGACGCTTCTTTGACCGCCACGATGTTTGCAAAATCGCGAGCCAGTCGCAGGGTTGTGTCAGCGGAGATGTTGCAGGACGTGCGACCGGGCACGTTGTAAATCACGATCGGCAGGTCAACGGCCTCCGCAATCGCGCGAAAGTGAGCGTACAGACCTGGCTGAGTGGGCTTATTGTAGTAAGGAGCGACTACCAGGATTGCGTCGGCCCCGAGATCTTTGGCGATCTTCGAGTTCTCAATAGCAGCGGCGGTTGAGTTGCTGCCCGTTCCGGCAATAACTCGTGCCCGACCGCGTGCCAGTGCAACAGTGCGTTTGATGACGCGCTGATCTTCCTCTTCAGTCATCGTCGCGCTCTCGCCCGTGGTGCCGCACGGTACCAGCAGCTTCATACCGCCAGCCAACTGGTATTCAATTAGCCGCGCGAGCGCGTCTTCGTCTATTGCGCCATCAGCAGTGAAGGGTGTCACCAGTGCAGTTGCGCAGCCGCGGAGCCATTCAATTCTTTTAGTCATCTAGTACCTCCACCAACTAAAACAAAGCAAGATTTGCCATTTGTCATTTGTCATTTGCCATTTGTCATTTGCCATGTCATTCGCGGATTCAACTTGGAAGTGCAACTTAGCTTCAGTAATGGCAAATGAAAAATGGAAAATCTATCTTCTCACGCATCGCTAGTTCTCACTCGTTATCGCAAATTATTTCATCGATGACTTCCGAAAACTCGTAAACGCCTTTGCGCCCAATAATCCAACGCGCGGCCACTAGCGCCCCAGCGGCGAAGCCCTCGCGCGAACGCGCCATGTGCGTCAGCATGATCTGATCAGCAGCAGAGTCGAAGCCGACGCGGTGAGTGCCGGGGATATAACCGGCTCGCACCGAAGCAATGGGAATGTCCACCTTGAGATGGTCCGCCATCAACTCTTTCAGCTTTAAGGCCGTGCCTGACTGCGCATCACGCTTGCGCGAGTGATGCTCCTCTTCAATGAACGTCTGATACTGATCGAGTCCAGCCATCAAACTGGCTGCGTGTGACACGATTCGGTAAAAAACATTCACACCGACAGAAAAGTTGGCGCCATACACGAGCGCTCCTCCTTGCTCGTCAATAGTCCGCTGAGCTTCAGCTTTCTCCTGCCAACCTGTCGTTCCTTCGACCAGGGGCACCTTTGCCAGGGCACATGCTTCGACGTTTCTCAATACCGCAGCGCCGATTGAAAAGTCTATCGCTACCTCATGGCCACGCAGGGTGGTCGCGAGTTGCGCGGCATTTTGTGAAGCATCGCGCGAGGTTACGATGAGCCCAATCTCATCGCCGGCAGCGCGCGCCAGGTTGCCCACCAGCTGGCCCATTGCTCCATAACCGATCAGCGCCAACTTCATCTTGACGCTCCCTCCGTGATCTCGTGTACCACCGCTTCCTTTGCGAGCAATTCATGCACTAGCCGCCCATAGAGTTCGACGGCCTCGGTGAGCTGCTGCTTCTCAACAAACTCGTGATCGGTGTGCGCGTTCAAGATCGAACCGGGACCCAGTAACAGCGGCGTGCCCCAGCGCGACAGGTAAGGAATATCCGTCGTGAAGCGAACAACACATTGTTTGAAGCCGGCGACCGTCTGCAAGCTGACGGGCTCATGCTCAGACAAATACTCCACCGCGGCACGTTCCGCAATTGCGTCTTCAAGAAGAGCTTTCACAGGTCCCGCTGGACTGACAAGCCGCAGTTGCAAAACGGCAGAAGCTTCTTCGGGAACGACATTCGCTCGTGTGCCGCCGTTAATTACGCCGATGTTGCATGTGGTCTCGCCAAGGAACTCATTCACCGGCCACTTACATCCGCGAATACTTTCAAGAACGTCCAGCAGCTTCTCAACCGCCGACTCGCCTTGCTCCGGATACGCGGAGTGCGCGGCTCGTCCTTTTGTATGCAGTCTGAGTCTCAATGAACCTTTAGTCGCACTCGCCAGATTATTATCGGTTGGTTCGCCATTTATCAGATACTCGGGCGGCTGCTCGCTTTTGTGCATATTCGCTGCCTGAGCGCCCCGGCTGCCTTCCTCTTCATCGATCGTAAAGAGCAAACCTATTTCCTGAACGCCCTCTTCACGTAGGCGCTCGCCCGCCATAATCTGCGCGGCGATGATTCCCTTGGCGTCACACGCACCGCGACCGAAGATTCTTTCTTCATTCTCGCTGGAAACAATATGAGGAGGCACCGTGTCCATGTGGGTTGAAAGGACAACCCGAGGCCGCGCTCCGGTGGTGGCAATCACATTGAAGCGACCTTTTTCGACTTCCTGCATACTGACGTTGTAGCCCAGGCCCTCGAGATGTGACTGCAAAAACATCCCGACCATTTTTTCCTCGCCGGTCACCGAGGGAATGTCGATAAGGTTACGGGTTAGCTCGAAAAGGTTCATCTGGCTGGTACGACACTCGATATAACAACCGGCTCCGGAATCTTAAAAACGCGTCACAGGTTTCAGCTCGCGGCATGGCACAACTTAGACCCTGGTTTCAACTCCAGTGGCTAAATATTCCGACGCGGCGTCTTCCTGACTTGAACTCTCGAAAAACTCTCTATGCAGCCGCGCCACTGTTTCACGAACACGAGCCTCTTCCACTGCAAAGGTCAGGTTTATTTTCGAGGCCCCTTGCGAAATCAGCGAAACATTTATGTCGCTAATCGTCGAGAAGATGCGGGCCGCAATTCCAGGCGTGCTGCGCAGTCCCTCGCCGACCACGCAAATGATCGCCCGGCCTTCTTCGATTGACACGGTACCGTGTCTTTCCAGTCTCTTCACGATTGACGGAAGCGCGGTAGTGTCGTCGAGCGAAAGTGAAACGCTGACTTCCGACGTTGTCACAACATCGACAACGGTCTTGTATTCATCGAAAACTTCAAACAACGCGCGCAGAAAACCGTAAGCGCCCAGCATTCGTGTCGAGGTAACCTGAACAGTTGTAACTCCCGTCTTGTGGGCGATGGCTTTCACCGTCTGTGGCGATTTTTTTGTCTCTCCTACCACCAGCGTGCTGCCGCTTTCCTGAGCGCGCGAATTACAGATGCACACCGGAATATCTCTTTCAATCGCCGGGTGAAGCGTCTTCGGATGAAGCACTTTGGCGCCGAAATAGGCTAATTCGGCTGCTTCCTCAAACGAAAGATGGGGAACTGTGCGGGCATGTGATACCAATCGCGGATCTGCTGTCAACACGCCTGGCACGTCGGTCCATATTTGAATTTCCTTTGCTTCCAGGGCAGCACCGACGAGCGCGGCCGTGTAATCCGAGCCACCGCGTCCCAATGTAGTAGTCTCACCGTTCGCCGTGGATCCAATAAAGCCTCCGAGCACGGGAATACATGACGACTCAATCAGGGGTTGCAGTTGTTCCCGCGTCCGGCGAAAAGTTTCATCCATCAAGGGCACCGCGCAGCCAAATTCATCGTCGGTGAGAATGCAGCGGCGCGCGTCAACGTCGCCACTCGCCACCCGGTTCTCCAGCAGCACAGCGGCGAGCATCGCGGCCGATAGACGTTCACCATAAGAACAAACCGCGTCCTCAAGACACTTCCGGCCCGCGCGATCGTCGCGGATCGCGGGTTCGACAACTTCAGTTGCGGTCGTCAATAGCTGCCTAATCTCAGTGCGGCTTTGGTCCACCAACGCCAGCATTCGTTGAGCCTCCCGGGACAAAAGCGCATCGATCACCCGCAGATGACGGTCAAAATGCTTCTCGAGAGTAGCCGCGCCTTCTACGGGCCCGACGTCCAATGCTTGTTTCACACTGGCAAGTAACGCATCGGTAAAACCCGCCATGGCAGAGACGACCACGACCGGCCGTAGCGCCTGGCGGTCAAAAACAAGGCGCGCGGCATTCTTAAAAGCGGTGGCGCCTTCCACGGAAGTGCCGCCAAATTTCATGATGGTTGGTTTCATGGAAAGCGAAAACTAGGCTTGAGCCGCCAGGATGCTACAGTATCAGAAAGATCGTGACACCTTTCACGACAACAAGTCCAGCATTTATTAGTAGTTTTCTTTGGCATCCGGGCAGATTGCCGGTTAGTTTTCCATCACAGTTTATTTTGGCAGAGGTCGACACTCACCAGTTTAGAAGATTCAGACTGCCTTAGCTTTCCATTTCCCTCGACGAAAGACTTGGGCACTCACAATGGCCAGCGTTGAAAAGGCAATTGTGATGGCCAGGAAGACACCGCGAGGTCCTAAACCAAAAACGATCGCCAGCACGTAAGCGAGCGGTAGCTCCCATAACCAGAACACAAACAAGTTGATGATCGTCGGCGTCCATGTGTCACCGGCGCCGTTGAACGACTGTGTCAACACCATGCCGTAAGCGTAGAATAGAAAACCGTAAGCGACAATGCGCAGACAGTCCACTCCATAAGGCACGACATTCGGATCGGAGGTGAACAGTCCGATTATGTGTCTGGCGAACAGAACAAATATCAAACCTACCGAGCCTAGAAAGATCAGGTTGTAGAAACCCGCTTTCCATACGGCACGCTCAGCGCGCTCCGGCTTCTTTGCTCCCAGCGCCTGACCCACCATGGTGGCTGCGGCGTTTGACATACCTAACGACGGCAGCAATGCAAACAGGATCACACGAACACCGACTATGTAGCCGGCAACTGCGTCGGTGCCAAAACTGGAGATGGTGCGCACCAGTCCTATCCAACTCGCCATACCAATAAACACCTGGAACGTTCCAGTCGCGGACAACCGCACCAGTCGCGCCATGATCGCAGGCTCGAGTCGAAAGTGACTGCGCTTGATTTCAAAGCGACCCCCTTTACGAATTAACCGGCTGAAGGCATAGAGTGCCCCGGTACCGCGTCCGATATTCGTCGCCACGGCCGCACCCACAATGCCCAATTTTGGAAACGGACCGAGTCCAAAGATGAAACACGGACCAAGGAGAATGTTGATGCCATTTGCCAACCATAAGACACGCATCGCGATTGCGGCATCGCCAGCTCCGCGAAAGATCGCGTTAATCATGAAGAGCATCATGATCGTCAGGTTGCCCGCAAGCATGATCGTCGTAAATCCCCAACCGCGCACCACGACGTCAGGCGAAGCGCCCATTACCGAAAGGAGCTTTGGCGCGAACGGCGCTCCCACGAGCGCAATGACTGCCGAGACGATCAGGCCCAGCGCGAGCGCCTGAATGGCCGCGCGCGCTGCCCCATCCGGATTATGTTCACCAATTCGCCGCGCGACCGTAGCCGTTGCGCCAATACTCAAACCGATTGCGATCGCGTACATCAAAGTCAGCATCGATTCAGTGAGGCCGACTGTCGCCATCGCCTCAGGGCCGAGATAGGAAACCCACTTGATGTCAACAACGGCAAAGATGCTCTCCATACACATCTCGAGCACCATCGGGATTGCGAGCATGATGATTGAGCGGCCAATCGGTCCTGAGGTGTAATCACGATGGCTGCCACGCAGCGACTCGCGGATCGCGCTCCATAAACTCTGCTCGGCGCCGCTGGCCACGGTGGCGCCGGCGGCGTCCGCAGCCTGAGCGCTGCTCGACATATCCGTGAATTCTGTTGCTGTTGGCACGCTTTCGGAGTCTGCCATTGTTCTTCCTAACCAATAAGAAAAAGGTCGTTCGCGTTTTACTTCTAACGCCTAAAAGGCGGGAAAAGTTTTGTTCCGCATGAATTTACTTGAGTGAACTCGAGGAAATGTTAAAGGCCTAGTTTGTAGGCTTGATCCGCCCTCGAGGCCCGATGACTGAATCGACAGGAATGAAACCAAACTTGGCATAAAGGTGGTTGGTGGTGATCGCGTTGGTTGTAGAACGGACTGTCAGGTAGGTCAGATCCCAGGAAGATTCATCACATAACATCGCCGGAGAAGAGATTTTCCATTTTCCATTTGGCATTTCTCATTGGCGGATTCAAGTTTCAAGTGCAACTCAACTATCAGACCCGAAGTGACAGCGACGGCGCGTGAAACTGCCCGAATCAGAACCGCCAATGTTGTTCGACTATTACTGTCTCGCGTCTTCAATTGGTGACGA
>JBKOZZ010000108.1:0-7125 GCA_046726155.1 Acidobacteriota bacterium | reverse complement strand
GAATTGCAGGATGGCATGAAGTCGGGAAAGTTTACGTCGCGCTCCCTTGTCAGGAAGTATCTCGATCGCATCGATGAGATCGACAAGAACGGACCCGCAATAAATTCGGTAATTGAGATAAACCCGGACGCAGTTTCAATTGCTGAAGCACTCGATCGTGAGCGCAAGGAAAAGAGCGCGCGCGGGCCGCTTCATGGAATTCCCATCCTGATTAAGGACAATATCGATACTGCCGATCGCATGATGACAACAGCGGGCTCGCTTGCTCTTATCGGATCCCACCCGGCGCAGGATGCTTTCGTCGTGAAGAAGCTGCGTGAAGCGGGCGCGGTTATTTTAGGGAAGACCAATCTTAGCGAGTGGGCAAACATTCGATCCAATCATTCAAGCAGCGGTTGGAGTGGACGCGGCGGCCAGACTAGAAATCCTTATGCGCTTGACCGAAATCCCTGTGGTTCAAGTTCGGGTTCGGGGGCTGCGGCGGCAGCCAATCTTTCTGCGGCCGCTATCGGCACCGAAACCGATGGCTCCGTTGTTTGTCCTTCATCTGCAAACTCTCTAGTAGGAATCAAGCCAACAATCGGTCTCATCAGCCGGGCCGGCATCATTCCGATCGCGCATAGTCAGGACACTGCAGGCCCTATGGCGCGGACAGTGAGCGACGCGGCAACTCTCCTCGGCGCCCTGGCGGGAATAGATTTGAACGATGCCGTGACGAAGACGCAAAGATCCTTTACCGACTACACGCAATTCCTTGATAAGGGCGGCCTCAAGGGAGCACGCCTTGGTGTTTCGCGAAAAAATTTTGGTTTCAATGATCGCGTCGACAAGTTGATGGAAGATCACGTTCGCGAGCTGAAAAAGCTCGGCGCAATCATCGTTGACCCGGCAGACATTCCGACCTCCGGAAAGTTTGACGAATCCGAGTTGGCGGTTCTCTTGTATGAACTCAAAGCCGGTCTAAACAATTACTTGCGTCGACTCGGTCCGCGTGCGCCGGTTCATACACTGAAAGAAGTGATCGAATTTAACGAAAAGAATCGCGATCGTGAAATGCCTTACTTTGGCCAGGACCTTTTTATTAAAGCCGAAGCCAAGGGGCCGCTCACCGAGAAGAAATACACTCAGGCCCTCGCGAAGAACCACCTGCTTTCAAGAACACAGGGCATCGACTTTGTCATCCGCAAACATCGACTCGACGCGCTCATTGCGCCAACCGGTGGCCCGGCGTGGCCCACTGATTGGATTAACGGCGACCACTTCACCGGCGGCTATTCATCCGCCTCGGCAGTTGCAGGCTATCCGCATATCACTGTTCCAGCGGGTTATGTTTTTGGTTTGCCCGTCGGCATCTCATTCTTCGGCGCTGCCTGGAGCGAACCGAAATTGATTCAGTATGCTTATGCTTTTGAGCAAGCGACGAAGGCGAGGCGGTCACCGCGATTTATGGCTACGGCCAATTTGAGTTGAAAAACAATTTCGAAGAAGCTTCGAATTCAATTTCGAAGTAAATTAGCGTACCAAAGAGCGGGGGCAAGCCACCCTTCCTGACCGGGGGCTGCTTGCAGTTTAGGGGTGATAAGGACTTGTGAGGCTCTCAACGTCCAGAAGACAAATCGTGATAGGAAGTCTCGGGGTTGGGAAGGGCGGCTTGCCCCGCTGTTCGGTGACAATCAAGCCTGAAAGGAATCTCATTCATGCCGAAAGCAGCAACCCAACCCAAAAAGAAATCGATCTACGGCGTTCATCCGGGCGTTGCCGTGACGCAGAAATGGATCGCAGAACTCAAACAGAAGACAGGGCGTTCGCTTGAAGAATGGCTCCGGCTGATTAAGAAGTCGGGGCCAAAAGATGAGAAAGCGCGCCGCGAGTGGTTGAAGACTGAGCATGGACTTGGCACCAACTCGGCCTGGTGGCTTGCGGAACGAGCTGATGGAAAAGGCACCGAGATCGGCGACCCGGATGAATATCTTCGAGCTGCGGAAGGGTATGTTGAGACGATGTTTTCAGGCGGAAAGGCCGGTCTCCGTCCGATCTATGATGCGCTGCTGAAAACGGGCCTCAAAGTCGGCAAAGACGTTAAGGCTTGTCCCTGCCAAACCATAGTTCCTTTGTATCGCAAGCATGTTTTCGCGCAAATCAAACCCACTACGCAAACGCGAATTGATCTCGGCTTTGCTTTGGGAGACATGAAACCGAAAGGCAGGTTGATAGACACTGGCGGCTTTGCGAAAAAGGATCGCATTACGCATCGCATTCCTATCACTTCGCTCGAAGACATCGACGACGAAGTGAAACACTGGCTGAAAGTAGCCTACGAGAGAGACGCTTAGGACGAATTGGCATAAGAATGATTGCTCAATACACAAGACTATATGCAGATGCCGACGGCGAATCCCACTTCGAAGACGTTGACGTGGGACTCACCTTTGTCGATTTCGCGCCACCTGCACCTCCACTGGCAGTTTCCGAACTTATTGCAGCAGCACACACAGCATTCCTGGGCGGGCCCGCCGGTTGGAGCGGCGATTGGCACGTGTCTTCGGCACGCAATCTATTTGTGGTGATCTCAGGCGAGTGGCAGATTGAGGCAAGCGATGGCACAACACGACGGTTTTCGCCTAACAACGTGTTGCTCGCAGAAGACACCAGCGGCAAAGGCCATAGATCACAAGTAGTCAGCGAAGAAGCCTCGCTGGCGTTGTTAGTTCAACTCATGGACTAATTACGCGCAGACTTATTACGCGCAGACTTATTACCCGCAGACCGGATTACTCGGCCGCAATTACAAAGAAATTCAAAATCCCATTTCATTCAGGCGTAAAATCTTGCATCGACGTGTCGTCCTGCATGGTACTGCTTTGCTTGAACTTTCAGCCGGGGCCTGAAACCATCACCTCTCCATGGACACCACCTCAGGAGCAACAAGGTCGCCCGGACAATCGGTTAGCGGCCCCACTCGCCGGGAACTCGGCAGGCGCGGCGAAGAATTGGCGGCTGCCTATCTACTGCAAGCTGGTTACCGGATCGTTGCCGCTAACTTTTCCGTTCCGGTGGGACGAAACAGAGCAGGTGCGCTTATCAATGTAGAAATAGATCTGGTCGCTTATGAAGGCGAGCTGCTCTGTTTCATTGAGGTGAAGTCGCGCGCCTCCGATTGGTTTGCTCCGCCCGAAGCCAACGTTGACCGGCGCAAACAGCGGCAGATCGCACGCGCGGCGCGCGCCTATCGACGCATGTTTGACCTCGTCGGTGCTCCTTACCGCTACGATGTAATTACAGTCATCTTGCCTGCTGAAACAGAGCGCAGCGGAGATTGGGACGTTGAATTGCTGCGCAACTATTGGCGGGAAGACCAATTTCGCAAGCGAAGCTGGTCTGACCGATACTGGGACTAAAAAGAGGTTGTAGCCAAAAAGTTGCTCAACCCTCTCGCGGAAGCGTCCATTTGCCGTCGCGCTGCGGCTCTGCCGCGGCACAAACGAACCGTGCGCGGACTTCTTGTGCCAAGCCGGCGAATATCTGCGCTGCAGTGTTCCCACAAAGGCATCACTCGAGCGACGATAGGTCTTTTTACCCAGATCCGATATATGTATCTTTCGCCGATACCTAATTCGCTGCTGTCTGTTTTAGCGAGCGCGCCGGCGCATTCTTCACATACCTATCAAACCAATTGATCATCTCGTAAAGTACGTGCTCGATTGTTTCGCGTCCGGCATAGCCGTGCGCTTCGAGCGGTAGTGTCACGAGTCTTACGGCGCCGCCGTTTCCGCGGACCGCCTGATACATCCGTTCCGATTGAATGGGAAAAGTCCCGGAGTTGTCGTCAGCCTCGCCGTGTATGAAGAGGATTGGCTCATTGATCTTGTTGGCATTCATGAAAGGAGACACCTTGATGTAAAGCTCGGGAGCTTCCCAGATCGTTCGCCGCTCACTTTGGAAACCAAATGGCGTCAACGTGCGGTTGTAAGCCCCACTACGGGCGATTCCAGCGCGAAACAGATCGGAATGAGCGAGCAGGTTTGCCGTCATAAAGGCGCCATAACTGTGCCCGCCGATCCCCACTCGATCCCGATCAGTCACGCCCATTTCGGCGGCTTTATCAATCGCCGCTTTCGCGCTCATAACGATCTGTTCGATATAGGTATTGTTAACCGTCTCAGGATCGCCTACCACCGGCATCGTCGCATTGTCGAGGACGGCATATCCCTCGAGCAGGAAAAATAAATGCGACGGACCAATGATTTGCGTAAACCGCTGGGTCGAACCGCTAACCTGTCCGGCCGTGCTGGGATCGTTAAACTCCAGGGGATAAGCCCAGATAACCGTAGGCAAACGCGTGCCTTCTTTGTAACCGGGCGGCAGATACAAAGTGAACGAACATTGCACGCCGTCGGCGCGTTTGTAAGTTACTAACTGTTTCTTGATCCCACGAAGCTGGGGCGTAGTGTCAGGAAAGTTCGTTAGAGACTTTGTGGGCATACCGGTCGCAGGTTCGCCACTAGTGCGCAGGTAATAATTCGGCGCCGCTGAGGGGCTCTCATGACGAGTGACGAAGTGCTTCGCATCGTCGTCTAACAAAGCCACAAAAGATTCGTATTGGCTCGCGTCACTGCGAAACAATCGCTCGGCTTTCTGAGTTTGCAAATTGAGCCGGTCGAGAAAGGGACGGTCACCTTCGGGAGAAGCACCGGTGCCCACCAGATATATCGAGTCACTATTCTGCAGGATTGCGCGCTTGCCATTTGGCAACAAGCGAGTCAGGGGCGTGCCGGGATCTGCGTAGCGATCCTGAATGCTACGGCTCCACAAGGGTTTAGCGGGCTCATTCACTTTGTCTGCATTCATTGTCACCGTTCTAATCCAACGTCGATCGCGATCGTAGTCGCTGATCAAAAGGAGTCCGTCTCTTTCTCCCCACTGCGCGCCGGCAAAGCGCTGTTCAGTTTTAGTTATCTCTCCTGGAGTTTCGGTAAACGGCGCTTTGAGCATGAAGACGCGATCGCGAAACGGAACTTTCTTTTTGGGATCGCCGCCGTCAAGCGCTTCGACCCAAACCAGTGTGGCAGGAGTCGTGGGTCGCCAACGATAATTGCGTGGCCCGGTGGGTACGCCGTCGATCGGGACCTGATCGGCGAGCGGAAGACTGGCCAGTTTGTAGACCACTTTTCCCTTCGTGTTCCAAACCTCGACGTCCTTTGGAAAGGCGAACTCAGGATAAAGATAAGAGAACGGCCGGTGCACGCGAGCTACCAGAAGATACTGGCCGTCCGGCGCTGTCTCCTCCGACTGAAAGATCGCGGGTTGTCCGATCGTAGTAGCCTTGCCGCTAGTGGTATCGACGAGAGCTAACTGCGAGGTAGCGTAGTACTCAAACAATTCCTCATCGAAGGGGGTCTTCAGTAGGTCTTCAAATGTGCGGACTGGACCAACGCGGCCAAAACTCTCCTGCGTGTTCGGCTCTCGGGGAACGCTCGATTCAGTTGGCGCGGCTGGCCGCTTCGACGGTATCAATTGTATAAGCAGTGTGCGATTGTCAGGCATCCACTGAAAAGAATCGCCATAAGCATTATTGACCCTGACGTCTTTCAGGTGTCGAACTTTTCCATCCGCTGCATCACCAACCCATAGTTCAGTCCCGGTAGTCGTGGTGTTCAGAAAGGCGAAAAGTTTGCCGTCCCCACTCCATTGAATGAGACTAATCTTCGCCCCTGGCGGCAAAGCGATTTTGACCTCAGTGCCGTCGCCGATGCGTTTGAGACTCAGCGCAAAAGAGTACTGAAAACGATGTGGACCGTTAGTGTTGGGATTGATGCGCAGTCCCGCGAGACGCAACATCGGCTGAGCAAGGTCGGCTATCGGCGGATAACGGAGTCCGGTTGCGAGCAGCATGTTGTCGCGCGCCGGACTGATTGAAGCCACCGGCGTTACGGGCGCTGATAGAATGTCGAGAACCTCTTTCGGCGGCTTCTTATAACCCTGTTGGCCGACCGCGAAATTCGAGAGCAGCAGCAACAGAGCTAGACAGGTGAATCTGGTTACTCCTGGTGGAGAGGTTTTCATCGCGCGACTCCTTATTGACAAGCAAGCAGATTGAACAGGGACGTGCTGACGGAAGTAGACGGAACTTATGCGAGATGGCGCACGGAAGTCAACTGAAACCGCTTGATGTCCGATAGGCTTTAGCCTGTCGATGAGTCACGACAAACTAAAGTTTATCGGACACTTTCAACGAAACTGACCCACTACGGCTTAACTTGACAACAATGATCGAATCGTTAGAATCGTTCGTGCTCTTAAAGCGGGAGTAGCTCAGTGGTAGAGCATCGCCTTGCCAAGGCGAGGGTCGCGAGTTCAAGTCTCGTCTCCCGCTCCACAAATCGAAGGATGAAGGCGGAGGGATGAAGGATGAGAGTTTCGGCTTTCATCGTCGATTTTAAGTTCATCCTTCCGCCTTCATCCTTCACCCCTTCTGACGGCGGCGTAGCCAAGTGGTAAGGCAGAGGTCTGCAAAACCTTTATTCATCGGTTCGATTCCGATCGCCGCCTCCAATCCTTTCAATAACTTACAGGCAGTAAATTAACCTGCATTTTTGACTTGGGTCACTGTTGGGTCACTCTCGTTTGCGTCTTCCTGACTACTAATCAGCTTTTCGAGGCGCGCTGTAGCTGCTTGCTGCATAGTTGGTATGACGTGCGAGTAGGTATCAAGGGTCAACACGACCGTCGAATGCCCGAGGCGTTCGCTCACGACCTTGGGATTTTCTTCTGCCACTAGAAGCAGTGTCGCGCAACTGTGACGGAGGTCGTATAGACGAATTTGTGGTATGCCAGCCGCCGTAAGGATTGGCCGGAAATAGCGATAGGTTAGGTTAGGAATCGAAAGCGGTCTGCCCTCGACGTTGCAAAAAACAAGATCGTACGGCCCCCAAGTGCCTTTGAATTTCAGTTTCTCAGCCGCTTGTTTTCGCTTATGAGCTTTGAGTTTTTGAACTATCGGCTGTGGCAGATAGACGGTGCGCCGGCTTCGCGCTGTCTTCGGTTCCTCAAACTGGACCGTCTTCTTGTGACGAACGAGCGCGCGGCGAATTCGCGCCGTGCCTTTTGAAAGATCAATATCCGACC